>JBOGFE010000212.1:0-2549 GCA_050741935.1 Acidimicrobiia bacterium
CCCGGGGTGCGGATGCCCCACCAGAACAGGTCGTGGCCGTCGACCAGCAGCACCCGGGCGCCGGGCAGGGCCCCGGTCACCTCGGGCAGGTGGCGCTCCTTGAACTCGTAGGGCTCCGACGGCAGGAGGACCACCTCGGGCCGGCGGGCGGCGGCCTCCTCCAGGGTGACCTCCGGGTAGCGGGTGGCCGCCCCGGCGAAGACGTTGTCCCACCCGAGCAGCTCCAGCAGGGACGACCCGAAGGTGTCCCCCGCCATCGACATCCACGGGCGGCGCCACACGGGGACGAACACCGGCCGGGAGACCGCCGGTCGGCGGGCCCGGTGTCCGGCCAGCCACTCCTCCCAGTCCGGGAACGGGTCGGGCACGGCCGCGCCCACCGCCTCACCCAACCGGCACACCTCCGGACCCACGTCCTCCACCGACCGGGGCGACATGTCGTGGAGGGCGACGCCGAGATCCCGCAGGCGCTCGACGTCCTCGATGCGGTTCTCCTCGTCGTTGACCACCACCAGATCGGGCCGAAGGGCGGCGATGGCCTCCACGTCGGGGTTCTTGGTCCCCCCCACCTGGTCGAGGGAGGGCTGCTCGCAGAATCGGGTGCAGGCGACGGGCCGCACCCCCAGGGCGAGCAGCGTCTCGGTCACCGACGGCACCAGAGAGACGACACGGGGGGTGGACCCGGTCACATGCGTTTGAGCAGCTCGGCCTTCTTGGCCTCGAACTCGGCCTCGGAGATGGCCCCCCGGTCCCGCAGGTCGGCCAGCGCGGCGATCTGCTCGGTCACCGACTGGGCCGACGGGGCACTGGGCCCGGGCCGGGCGCCGGCGGACATCGCCCGGGCCGCGTTGCCCTCCATCTGGCGGTAGATCTCCTGCTGGACGTGGTCCGGATGGGGGATGTCGGCAAAGGTCTGCTGGCCCCGCTCCCCCGCCGACTCGATGAGCAGGTCGCCGGCCCCGATCAACCGCTCGAAGAACGTCTGGTTGGAGGTGATGTCGTTGACCCGCTCCAGGGGGATGTCCCGGCCGTGCTTGGCCAGGACCCCGGTCCGGAACACGATGCGGTCCGAGGTGACCACGAAATGGGTCGTCGACCAGCGGGCCAGCCGGCCGCCGAGCCACGCCAGCCAGGCGACCACCAGCGCGGCGTAGGCGAAGGCGGCGACCTGGGCGGCGTCTCCCTCGAGCTGGAGGGCGCCGAAGCCGACGGCCACCACGGGTATCCCCGCCGCCGCCGGACCGACGAAGAACCACCAGTGCGGACGCAGGTCGACGTGGACGCTCTCACCCTCGAGCAGCAGCCGGGTCGGGAAGGGCATGGCGAGAGCGTAGCGACGGAAGGCCGTCCGGGCCGGGGACCGTCCTCCTAGAGGGCGTCGGCGTCGGCGGCGTGCAGCCCGGCCTCGACCCCCACCGCCCGCGCCGCCACCTGCAGGGCCCCCTCGAGCACGGCCGGGTCCAGGCCGGGAGGAAGCGTCACCTCGAGGAGCATGGCGTAGATGGGCTCGTCCTCACCGCCGATCACCCGGGTGTTGACGTCGGTGATGTTGGCGCGGTGCTCGGCCAGGACGGTGGCGATCCGGTGCATGATCCCGGGACGGTCCGACCCGTACACCGACACGACGTAGTGGTCCCCCCCGACCAGGACCGAGGTCGCCTCGCCGGCGGGACGCACGGCCAGGGTCAGCTCGGCGCAGCCCTCGGCCTTGGCCAGGTCGGCCTCGAGCGACTCGAGCACCAGGTCGTCGGACGCCTCGACCAGCATCATCATGGCGAAGTGCCCGGACAGCACCGTCATGGAGCAGTCCTTCAGGTTGCAGCCCCGCTGGAAGAGCACGCCGGTCACCGAGGCCACGATGCCGGGCCGATCGGCGCCGAGCGCCCACACCGCGAATTCGCTGGTCACGGGCGGGCAGCCTAACGTTTTCTTCCGTGCGGACGACGGCCCGGCTGACCCTTGCCCTGCTCCTGTGGACGGCCCCGCTCCCCGCCGGGGCCGCCGGCCCGGAGGTCATCCTCCAGGGCGTCCGCTACGTGCCGCCCGACATCACCGTGACCGTGGGCGAGACGGTGACCTGGGTCCACAAGGACAGCGGCCTCTACCACCACGTCGGCGCCGACGACCATTCCTGGGACTCCAACCCGACCTGCGGCTTCCCGGCCGGCCTGTGCATGCGGGGCGGCGACACCTACCAGCACACGTTCCTCTCCGAAGGCACCTTCGGCTACCACTGCCGGCTCCACGGCAAGCCCGGCCGGGGGATGGCCGGCGTCGTGCGGGTCGTTTCCGGCTAGGCGGCATGCGCTTCCACCTCGAGCAGACCTTCGCCGCCTGTGTCGACGCGGTGGCCCTCGCCTTCACGGAACCGGACCTCTACGCCGCCCTCGGCGCCCTCCCCAAGCTCGGCGAGCCGCACGTGCTCAGCCGCACCGAGAACGGTGACACGGTCAATCTCGAGGTGCGCTACCGGTTCACCGGGGACCTCTCCCCCGCCGCCCGCAAGGTCCTCGATCCGGCCAAGCTGTCGTGGGTGGAGCGCTCCACCC
>JBOGFE010000213.1:0-4786 GCA_050741935.1 Acidimicrobiia bacterium
GGGCGCCGGCGGCCACGGCGGCGGCGGCCGCCTCCAGGGTCTCCTCGGTCCCGCCCGAGTAGGACACGGCGAAGACGAGCGTGCCCGGCCCCACGAACCGGGGCACCCGGTAGCCCTTGAGCACCGTGACCGGCACGGGGAGGTCGTGGGCGGCGGCGGTGGCCAGCACGTCACCGGAGATCCCCGAGCCCCCCATCCCGCACACCACCACATGCTCCACGGGGTCGGCGGCCACCGCCCCCAGGTCCACGGCGCCGGCCGCGGCCAGGGCCTCGGAGAACTGCTCGGGCAGCGTGGCGACGGCGTCGGCGAAGCCGAGGGAGTCGACGGGCTTCACGCTGAGAACGTGGGGCTGATCCCCTCGGCTTTGGCCCGGGCCAGGAGGGCGTCGACGTCGGCCTGGGGCAGCACGGTGGCCTCGTCGATGAGCATGACCGGGATGTCGTCGCGCACGTCGTAGCGGCGCCGGCAGGCGGCACACAGCAGCACCCCGGCGGTGTCCTCCGGGAAGTAGTACAGGGGACCCTTGTCGTCCGGGCAGGCCAGGATCTCGAGCAGCCGGGGATCGAGGGCCATCGGTCAATCTCCCTTACTGGATCAGGGCCAGGACCTCGGCGGCGCGGGCGGCGGTGGTCTCGGCGTCGGGCGATTCGAGGTTGAGGCGCAGCAGCGGCTCGGTGTTGGACGGCCGCAGGTTGAACCAGAAGTCGCCGCAGTCGACGGACAGCCCGTCGAGGCGCTCCTGGGTGCAGCCGGCGAAGGCGGCCGCCACCGCCTCGGTGGCCGCCGCCTGGTCGGCCACCCGGGTGTTGATCTCCCCCGAGGCGGCATAGCGCTCGAAGGGCTTGCGCAGCTCCGACAGCGGCACCCCGGCGGCGCACAGCTGGGCCAGGACGACCACGGCGGCGATGAGCCCGGAGTCGGCCCGCCAGTTGTCCCGGAAGTAGTAGTGGCCCGAGTGCTCCCCCCCGAAGATGGCGCCCGTCTCGGCCATGACCTGCTTGATGAAGGAATGGCCCACCCGGGTGCGGACCGGGGTCCCGCCCATCTCGGTGATGACCTCGGGCACGACCTTCGAGCAGATCAGGTTGTGCACCACCGTCTGGCCCGGTGGGTTCTGCTCCAGGATCCCCTTGGCCACCAAGGCGGTGGTGATCGAACCGGAGATGGGTTCGGCCCGGTCGTCGACCAGGAAGACGCGGTCGGCGTCGCCGTCGAAGGCGAGGCCGATGTCGGCCCCCTGTTGCAGGATCACCCGCTGGAGGTCCCGCAGGTTCTCGGGCTGGATGGGGTCGGCCGGGTGGTTGGGGAAGTTGCCGTCCAGCTCCGGGAACAGCACGGTCAGCTCGAAGGGGAGGCCTTCGAAGACCCGGGGGGCGACGAGGCCGCCCATCCCGTTGGCGGTGTCGGCCACCACCTTGAGGGGCTGGAGGGCGGCCGGGTCCACGAAGCCCCGGACGTGCTCGGCGTACTCGCCCACCAGATCACGCGAGGTCACCGAACCGGGACGGGCGGCCGTCTCCATCCGGCCGGCGGCCACCGCCGCCTTGATCTCGGCCAGGCCGGTGTCCTGGCCGACGGGGGCGGCCCGGGCCCGGCACAGCTTGATCCCGTTGTACTGGGCCGGGTTGTGGCTGGCGGTGAACATGGCGCCGGGGGCGTCGAGGCGGCCGGAGGCGAAGTAGATGAGGTCGGTGGAGGCCAGGCCGGCGTCCACCACGTCGGCTCCGGCCTGCGTGGCCCCCTCGATGAAGGCGGCCGACAGCGGGCCCGAGGAGGTGCGCATGTCCCGGGCCACCACGACCCGGGGCGCGCCGGTGAAGGCGACGAAGGCGTTGCCGATCCGCCGGGCGGTGTCCTCGTTGATCTCGTCGGGGTACACGCCCCGCACGTCGTAGGCCTTGAAGATGGCGTCGAGCGAGCCGGGGTCGGGAGACATCGGCCAGGGATGCTACTCAGACGAAGGCGGGGGCGGACTCCTCCTGGGACTCGTCGGCGGACTCGTCGTCCTCCGGCGTCGGGTCCGGGATCGGGCCGGGCCGCCACCGGGCGAGCAGCAGGAGGCCGCCCAGGCCGAGGAGGGTGAGCCCGATCCCGGCCAGGTCGATGGGGGTGCGCCCGTAGTGCAGGGTGACCTGGCGGTCGGTGGGGATGACCACCATCAGGTTGGGGGACACCCGGAAGGGGCCCTCGGCCCCCTCCGCCTTCCAGTTGGGGAAGTAGGAGGTCTTGACCAGGACGGGCACGCCCGGCTCCGACACCGAGAACCGCACGAAGTCGTCGCCGCTGTCGACGTCGCTCACCGTCACCGGCGGCAGCGGCCGCTTGGCCACCTCGAGCGCCTCTTCGGGCGTGGCCCGCACCCAGGCCTCCGGGCCGTCGTCGGCGATCGGACGGTCGAGGGCGGCAGGGTCGTCGAACCAGGCGGCGGACGGCTCGAGCCAGTGGTGCCCGGCGGCTCCCGTCACGACGACGGGCTCGTGGGTGAGGGGCTCCACCAGCGGCGAGTCGAGCACCTCGTAGACCGACCACCGGGCCACCTGGGGCTCGACTCCCTCGGTGCCCGTCTCGGCCACCTTGCGCAGGCCGGGATGGACGTCGGCCTTGGCCTTGGCCTCGGCGGACTGGGCCATGTAGTACCGGACCCCGAACATCCGCAGATGCCGGACCCCCAGGTCGAAGTCCTCGAGGTTGTTGTAGTTGAGGTCCCGCACCGGGTTGGAGGGCTGCTTGGCCAGCTCGGCCACCATCAGGAAGTGGTACGGCGTCGTCCCGGCCGACTCGAAGTAGAGGCCCTCCATGGAACCGATCCGCCCGTCGGTGAAGTGGGGCAGGAGCTCGAGGGCCAGGGTGGTGCCGTACTTGTCGATGCCCGAGGACGGCTCCCACAGCGCCCGGCCGGGGGGCAGCTCGGCCATGGTGTCGATGACTTCCTTGAACTCCGGATAGGCGGGCTTGGCCTCGTAGCCCGAGTAGTTCCACTTGATCCACGACGGGATGAACTTCCGGTGCTCCTTGGTGTAGACGATGCCCGTCACCACGGCGGCCACGACCACCACCACGGGCAGGGCCACGGCCGGGACCCGGAGGCGGCGCCGAGGAGGCGGCGGCGGCTCGGACGGACCGAGCAGGTCGGCCCATTCGTCGGGGTCGGCCGGCACCTCCTCGTCAGGGGGACGCGGCGCGGCCGCCTCGACCGGCAGCGGCGGGTCGACGTCGGCGGAGGCCGGCAAGGTCACCTCGGCCGGAGGCGGGGGGCCGTATTCGATCGGGGGGAGCTCCCCCTCGGGAACGGCGGCGGGTGGCGGGCGACCGGCCAGGAGCCCGGACAGGGCCCGTCCGACCCCGCGGGCCAGCTCGGCCACGCCGCCGGCGGCGAGGAAGAGCACGCTCAGGTAGTAGAAGGGCAGGAGCCGGGCGTTCCACAGCCGGCTCTCGGGGATGAGCACGAAGGCCACCCCGAAGATGGTGGCCAGCAGGAACAGGCCGAGCAGGGACTTGCGCCACAGGGCGATCCCGGTGACCGCGCCGACGACGGCCAGCAGGAAGGCCCAGCGCAGGTCGGGAGGGAGCAGGTTGCCGTTGGGCCCCATGGGGGGCTCCTTGGTCCAGCCCATGTCGGTCGTGTAACCGAGGCGAGCCACCAGCGGCAGGCTCCACACCGCGGTCAGGAGGGTGCCCACCGCACCGATGCCCACCGCCAGCTTCACGTTCTTCACCGGCCGGCGGAGCAGCCAGATGACGATCGCCCCGATGGCGGCGAAGATCGTCACGATGACGTGGCTGAGGGCGGTGGCGGCCAGCAGGCCGGCGGGCAGGGCCAGGCTCCTGCGCTCGTCGAGGGACCGGGCCAGCGCGCCCAGGAAACCCAGGGCGAAGCAGATGGCGATGGTGAAGGAGAACTCCCCGGCCAGGTTGCTGGGCAGGTTACCGCCGTAGATCTGGTAGCCGGTGTAGAAGAGGAACGGGAGGGTGGCGGCGGCGAAGAGCGGCGGGGCGGGCCAGCGGGCGCCGATCCCCCGGGCGAAGAAGTAGGCGGCGACGGGCATGGCCACCGGGCCCAGGGCCGTCACCAGCTTGAAGGCGACGTTGTAGGGCAGGAAGACGTCGAGGGCGACGATCAGCAGCGACGGCAGTGGGAAGTAGAAGTGCCCGGCCGGGAACCCGGCGTACCAGTCGGGGGCCCAGCCGGTCAGCCGCCACTTGGGCAGGATGTGGTCCCGGAGAAATGCCGGCCACCACACGTGCGCCCCCGTGTCGCCGCCGTTGGCGGTGGTACTGGAGAAGATGAGGTCGGGCTGGAGGGTGAACCAGACATAGAGCGCACACGCCGCTGTCGCGACGAGACCAACCCAGCGCTGGACGGGGGTCAGGCGCACACCTGACAGCATGCCATCGCGGACACCCCGGCAGGGAGCGCCCACAGGGGGCAAATCCGGGCGAAAACGCGCCGGTTGACTAGTTCCTTCCAGCTATTGCCCGGCTCGCCCCGGAAGTACCCGTCGGCGGCGGGTTCGAAGGTTCCCACCCATCACCGCCAGGCCCCCGAGCATGACGGCGGTCCCGCCGGCGAGGAGCATGCCCCGGCGGGTCTCGGGGCCGGTGCGGGGCAGGGTGGCCCCCTCCACCTCGGTCACGGACGGGACCGGCGGGCCGGCGACCTCACTCGGGGTCCGGCTCTCCGCCGCCGGTGCGCTCTCCTGGGTCCCGAGTACCTCGGTCCCCACCCCGGCCGCGGACGCCGGCGGGCCCGCGGGCGGCGACACGGGGGGCGGCGTGGCCGGCC
>JBOGFE010000214.1:0-9980 GCA_050741935.1 Acidimicrobiia bacterium
CCGTCGAAGGCGTCGGTGGCGGAGAGCACCCCGGTGGGGCGGTCGCCGTCGTTGCGCAGGGCCAGGTCGGCCCGGCCCGGGGTGCCCGCCTCGGCGCGGACGGGCTGGAGGGTCCGGTGGGCGACGAGGACGATCCGGTGGCGGCGGAGCCGGATGAGGGCGATGCCCACGGCCACGAAGGCGGCGGCGGCCAGCATGGCCAGCTCCACCACCCCCAGCACCCGGGCGCCGACCAGGAGGGCGACGGCCGCGCCGACCAGGGACCAGCCCCGGTTGGTGAGCGACGGTTTCACCGGTGGGCCGGCTGCGGGCGGGAGGTGGTCACTGGCCGCCCGCTCCGGCCCGCACGCTGGGCACGGGGATCCGGGCCAGGACGTTCTCCAGCGTGTCCCGGGCGCTGTTCCCGCGCAGCTGCGCCTCGGGGGAGAGGATCAGGCGGTGTTCCAAGACGCTCCCAGCCAGCAGCTTGATGTCGTCGGGAATCACATAGTCGCGCCCGGCGGAGGCGGCGTAGGCGCGGGCCGCCCGCTGGAGGGCCAGGGCGCCCCGGGGGCTCACGCCCAGGGCCAGGTCGCGCTCGACCCTCGTCGCCTCGGCCACGTCGATGATGTAGCCCTTCAGGCTGGGGGCGACGTAGACGGCGGTCACGGCCTCGGCCAGGTTGACCACGTCGGCGGCGGTGAGGACGGGTGCGAGGTCGTCGACCGGCTCCTCCACGCCGTGGGTCTCGAGGATGTCGATCCCGGCGGTGCGGTCGGGGTAGCCCATCTGGATCCGCATGAGGAACCGGTCGAGCTGGGCCTCGGGGAGGGGATAGGTGCCCTCGTACTCGATGGGGTTCTGGGTGGCGATGACGATGAAGGGCCGGGGAAGCGGGTGGGTGACCACGTCGACGGTCACCTGACGCTCCTCCATCGCCTCCAACAGGGCCGACTGGGTCTTGGGCGAAGCCCGGTTGACCTCGTCGGCCAGGACCACGTTGGCGAAGACACCGCCGGCCCGGAACTCGAACTCGTTGGAGCCGCGGTTCCACACCGACACCCCGGTCACGTCCGAGGGGAGGAGGTCGGGGGTGAACTGGATGCGGTGCCAGGTGCCGTCGATGGAGCGGGCGATGGCCTTGGCCAGCATGGTCTTGCCCACGCCGGGGACGTCCTCGATGAGCAGGTGCCCGTCGGCCACCAGGCAGGTGAGGGCCAGCGTGATGACATCCCGCTTGCCCTGGATGACCCGCTCGACGTTCTGTACCAGCGCCTCGAAACGCTCCTCGAACGTCGCCGCCGAAAGCGCTGCTGGTCTGCGAACCACGGGCTCCTCCTCGACCTATGGCCGACGCTTGGGTCCGGTGATCGGGGCGGGGGCCCAGACCACAACGCGATGAGCCACCAGGCGAAGAGCCATCGACACAGTCGGGTGATTCTAGGCGGAGCCCTGGTTTCCTTCGGCGCTTTAGCGGTCGGTTCATCCCTTCCCGACCGAGGCGGTCAGCCGGTCCAGGGCGGCCGAGCGCTCGACGGGCATGGGTTGGGGCGCGCCGAGGTCACGGTACCGGTCCGGCAGCGCCTGCCAGTCCGCCTCGAAATGCTCCCGGGCGGCGGCCAGGGCGGCCGCCGGGTCGGGGGCGGGCCGGGCTTCGACGGCCCCGAGGAGCGGCTCGGCGCCGGCCACCGGGGCGGGTTCGGAGGCCAGGGCCAGGATGTCGCCGGCGAAGCCGGGCCGGCGCCACACCTGCTTGGCCCCGGGGAGGGTCTCCTTGCCGGTCGAGGCCTTGGCCACCGGGCGCCCGTCGATCTCGACCAGCTTGTAGACCGACTCCAGCGTGGGGAAGTCCTCGGAGACGCCGAAGGCGGTCCCGACCCCGAAGCCGTCGAAGGGGGCGCCGCCGGCCAGGAGGCGCTCGATGGCGTACTCGTCGAGGCCGCCGCTGCCGACGATGCGCACGTCTCCCAGACCGGCCTCGTCGAGCCGGTGACGGGCGAGGCGGGCCAGGGCGCCGAGGTCGCCGGAGTCGAGGCGGACGGCGGCCAGGCGCCGGCCCTGGGCGGCGAGCTCCTTGGCCACCACGATGGCGTGGTCGACGCCGGTGGCGGTGTCGTAGGTGTCCACCAGGAGGACGGGATCGGCCCGGTGGTGGCGGGCGAAGGCGGAGAAGGCCTCGAGCTCGGAATCGAAGGCGGTGACGAAGGAGTGGGCCATGGTGCCGCTGGCGGGGATGCCGTAGTGGGCGGCGGCGGCCACGTTGGAGGTGCCGGCGAAGCCGGCCAGGGCCGCGCACCGGGCCGCCTTCAGGCCGGCGTCGGTGCCGTGGGTGCGGCGCAGGGCGAAGTCCACCAGGGGCCGCCCCCGGGCGGCGTGGCGGCAGCGGGCGGCCTTGGTGGCCAGCGTGGTCTGGAGGGTCACCTGGTTGAGGAGGTAGGTCTCGAGGAGCTGGGCCACCCCGAAGGGGGCCTCGACCTCCAGCACCGGCTCGCCGGCGAAGACGATGCGGCCCTCGGCGACGGCCCGCACCCGGCCGGTGAAGCGCACCGCCCCCAGCCAGTGGAGGAAGTCCGGGTCGAAGGGGAACAGCCGTTCTAAGGCGGCGAGGTCGGCGGGCCCGAAGGCCAGCTCGTCCAGGAACCGCAGGACGTCGTCGAGGCCGGCGGCGACCAGGAAGCCCCGCGACGGCGGGAGGCGGCGGATGAAGAGGCTGAAGGTGCTGGGCACGTCGGCCCGGCCCTCGGCCAGGAGGGCGGCGGCCATGGTGAACTCGTAGAGGTCGGTGAGCAGCGGCGCGGCGACGTCGCCCATCCCCGGGAAACTAGTGGGGGACTACCGTCCCGGCCGTGGAGCGGTGGTGGGTGAAGGCGGGCCTGGCGGTGGCCGTCCGGCCGCGGTTGTGGCCCGTGGCCGTGGCCCAGGCGCTGCGCCTGGCCCGGCCGGGGTGGTGGCGGCGCCGGCCCTTCCTGCCCCTCCCGGACCCCGACTACGTCCGCTTCCGGCTCCAGACCGCCTACGGGTCGGAGGGCGAGCCGACCGGCGAGGACCTGGTGTCCTACCTGCGCTGGTGCCGGGAGTTCCCCGGCTGAGCCCTGCGGGACCATCTCGCCCGGAAACGCCCGGATTGGTCCCTCTGGGCCCCGTCGCGCCCTATGGGGCAATGCGCAGGATCGCCCCCAGATGCACCGAACGTCTCGTTCATGTCCCGACGATCGGTCCCTCCCGGCCGGCTGGTGGCGGCGGCGGCGCTCATCGCCCTGGTGGCCGGCGCGCTGCCGGCCTCGGGCGTCGAGCCCCCCATCGAGCCGGTCACCGCCCAGGCGGAGACGACTCCCATCAACGAGAGCGGCGACGGGGCCGACGACCCCGCCATCTGGGTCCACCCCACCGACCCGTCCCGCTCCCTCGTGTTCGGGAGCAACAAGCAGGGGACCCTCGAGAGCTACAACCTCGACGGCACCCGGGTGCAGCGCATCGCCGAGGCGTTCTTCGGCAACGTCGACGTCCGCTACGGCTTCCCGCTCGGCGGCACGCTCGTCGACATCGTGGTGGTGAGCCGCTCGGGCGTGCGGGTGTACGCCATCAACCCGGCCACCCGGCTGCTGACCAACATCACCGACGGCACCAGCATCTCCTCCTCGGGTGAAGGGCTGTGCCTGTACAAGAGCCCGTCGAGCGGCCGCTTCTACGTCTTCCACATCAGCCGGGGGGGCACCGTCTCCCAGCGGTGGCTGCGGGACGCCGACGCCGACGGCCGGGTGGACGCCACCCTGGTGCGCACCTGGAGCATCGGTTCCGAGTCCGAGGGCTGCGTGGCCGACGACGAGCTCTCCGCCGTCTACGTGAGCGAGGAGGACGTCGGCATCTGGCGCTACGGCGCCGAGCCCAGCGCCGGCACCTCCCCCGCCGCCCGCGCCGCGGTCGACACCGTGGGGGCCCCCGGCCACCTCCTGGCCGACGTCGAGGGCCTCGCGGTCGTCCGCCAGGCGGGCGGGGACGGCTTCATCCTGGCCTCGGTCCAGAACGGCGAGGCCGGCAGCGACGACGGCACACCCTTCGTCACCGTCTACCGGCGCCGGCCCCCGCACCAGTTCGTCGGGCGGTTCCAGGTGGTGGCGGGCGCCGTCGCCGACGGCTGCGGCCGGACGGACGGCATCGAGGCGACCTCCACCCCCCTCGGGCCGCTGTTCCCCAACGGCCTGTTCATCTGCCAGGACCACCAGAACACCCTGCCGGGCACGTCGGGGAACCAGAACTTCAAGCTGGTCAGGCTGGAGGCGGCCCTCGACCTGGGACCGGCGCCGCCGGCCCCGGCGGTGGTGAGCGCCTTCGCCACCCATCCCACCGCCGTGCCCGAGGGCGACGGGTACTGGATGGCGGGTGTCGACGGGCGGGTCTTCGCCTTCGGGGCCGCCACCCATCACGGCCGGGCCGCCACCCCACCCGCCTTCCCGGTGGCGGGGATGGCCTCCACGCCCGACGGCGGCGGGTACTGGCTGGCCACCGCCAACGGCGAGGTCCTCAACTTCGGGAACGCCCCCGACCTGGGCGACCTGGCGGGGATCAAGCTCAAGCGGCCCATCGTGGGCATGGCCGCCACCCCCACCGGCTTCGGCTTCTGGCTGGTGGCCTCCGACGGCGGCGTGTTCACCTTCGGGAACGCCCGGTTCAAGGGATCGCTCGGGGCGGTCAAGCTCAACCAGCCGGTGGTCGGGATGGCCCCCACCCCGAGCGGGCAGGGCTACTGGCTGGTGGCCGCGGACGGTGGGATCTTCACCTTCGGCGGCGCCCCGTTCAAGGGCTCGACCGGGGGCAAGAAGCTCAACCAGCCCATCGTCGGGATGGACTCCACCCCGAGCGGGCAGGGCTACTGGCTGGTGGCGGGCGATGGCGGTGTCTTCACCTTCGACGCTCCCTTCCGGGGTTCGGCCGCCGGCGCCCATCCGGCCACGCCGGCGGTGGCCCTGGCCGCCACCCCCGACGGGCAGGGCTACTGGGTGGTGGTCCGCGGTGGCGACGTCTTCGATTTCGGCACCGCCAACGACTTCGGGTCGCCGTAGCAACGGCACGCGAAACCGCTGCTGAACTGGCCCGGGAATCCGTAGAGGGCCAGGTAGAATGGGCAACAGGCACGGACAGGGATGGGAGGTGGGTGGGGGCTTGGGGAGAGCGCTCGTACTGAACGCCACCTACGAGCCACTCTGCGTCGTACCAGTACGCCGCGCCCTCGTCCTCGTGCTGAAGGAGAAGGCTGAGGTCATCCACCACCGCGACGAGCTCATGCACTCCGAGCGCCTCGCCTTCCCCGTCCCCTCGGTGATCCGCCTCACCCATTTCGTCCGGGTCCCGTTCCGGGCCCGGGCGCCGCTGTCCCGGCGCTCGGTGTTCGTGCGCGACGACCACCGCTGCCAGTACTGCGGGGCCAACGCCGAGAACATCGACCACGTGGTGCCCCGCTCCCGGGGCGGCGAGCACGTGTGGGAGAACGTCGTCGCCTCCTGCCGGCCGTGCAACGCCAAGAAGGAGGACCGTCTCCTCTCGGAGACGCACCTCACCCTCCGCCGGAAGCCCTTCGCGCCCCGCGAGACGATCTGGATCGTGGTGGCCGTGGGGACCATCGATCCGGCCTGGGAGCCCTACCTCGGCATGCCCGCCGAGGCCCTCCTCGCCTAAATCTTCCGCCGCGCGCCGCGAAATCCCCTTCCTGGGCTGCCAACGCGCCTATCGTCATGCCCAGTGGTGGAAAGTGGTGCTGAATGGTGTTGACGGGCGGAAAGTGGGGGAATATGGTCTCGGCGAAGGCCTCAAGCCGGTCGGCGGCGGCACCGAGGGCCAGAGGAGTGGACCGTGTTCGTCGGGAAGTTTCAGCACGCTCTCGACGCGAAGGGGCGGGTCATCCTCCCGGCCAAGTTCCGTCCTCAACTGGAAACCGGCGCCCACATGGCGCGGGGCCTCGACGGTTGCGTGTGCGTGTATCCGGCTGACGAGTGGGAGCGAGTGGCGACCAACATGCGGGAACTGGCGACCCGGGGTCCGGGACAGCGGCAGGCGGCGAGGACGTTCTTCGCCGGCGCCGCGCCCGCCGAACCCGACCGCCAGGGACGGGTGCAGGTGCCCGCCCACCTGCGGGAGTTCGCCGGCCTCAGCCTCGACCGGGAGGTCGTGGTGGCGGGTGTCGCCTCCCGGGTGGAGATCTGGGACGCCGAGCGCTGGCGGACCAGCGAGCTCGAGGGGGAGCAGGTGATCACTGCTGCCCTGGACATCCCCGACTTCGGTATCTAGCGATCTGACCTTGTGACCTTGACATCGCGGGCGTGCGTCGCACGGCCTGCGCCCAGCCCCCCAGACGGTGCGGTGGAAGGCCCTACTCCGCCCGCTTCCATCCGTGTGTCGGTCCGCGAACCCTCGCGCCGGCCCGTTCGGGGGGCTGGGCCCAAGCCGTGCGGCGGCCCGCCGGGGCGCCGGTGACCGGGACGTTCGCACACGACCCGGCCATGGTCCGGGAGGTGGTCTCGGCCTTCCTCCCCGTCCCCGCCGGCCTCCTGGTCGACGGGACGGTGGGAGGTGCGGGCCACGCCCGGGCACTCCTCGATGCCCGGCCCGACTGCCGCCTCCTCGGTCTCGACCGTGATGCGGAGGCGGTGGCGGCGGCCACCACGGCCCTCGCCCCCTACGGGGAGCGGGCGGAAGTGGTCCACGCCGGGTTCGAGGAACTGGCCGAAGTTCTGGGCGAGGAGACCGGCGTCAGCGGCGTGCTCTACGACCTCGGCGTGAGCAGCCCGCAGCTGGACCGGCCCGACCGGGGTTTCTCCTACCGGGCCGACGCTCCGCTCGACATGCGAATGGACCGCTCCCAGGCCACCTCGGCCCGGGAGGTGGTGAACGAGTACGAGGAGGCAGAGCTGGCCCGGGTCATCGCCCGATGGGGAGAGGAGCGCTACGCCCGGGCCATCGCCCGGCGCATCGTGGCCCGGCGTCCCCTCGACACCACGGCCCAACTGGCCGAGGTGGTGCGCGACGCCATCCCCGCTCCCGCCCGGCGCACCGGTCCCCATCCCGCCCGGCGCACCTTCCAGGCCATCCGCATGGAGGTCAACGCCGAGCTCGACCATCTCGCCGCCGGCCTCGACGCCGCCTTCGCCGCCCTCGCCCCGGGCGGCCGCCTGGCCGTCCTCTCCTACCACTCGCTGGAGGACCGGATGGTGAAGCACCGCTTCGTCGACTGGACGTCACTGCCGGCCGCGCCCCGCGGGTTGCCCCTCCCCCCCGACCAGCCCCCGCCCCCCGGAGGGCTGGTCACCCGCCGGGCGCTGCGCCCCTCGAGCCCCGAGATCGCCGCCAATCCCCGGGCCGAGAGCGCCCGGCTCCGGGTGGTGGAGCGGGCGGGGCCGTCGTGACCGCGCCCGCCCGTCGGGAACGCCCCCGGCGCAAGAAGCGGCCCCTGTTCTCCCGGAGGCGCCCGAAGGCGGGCGATGTCCGCCGCCACCACCAGAAGGCTCTGCGCCGGGCTCGGGCCAAGGCCCCGACCCCCCGCCGGAGACGCTCGGGCCCGGCGCCGGACCGGCACCTCCGCCTCGCCCTGCTGACCACGGCCGTCCTCACCGTGGGCACCATCTTCGGGGCCGCCGCCTTCCACGTGCTCCTGGTCCAGAGCCAGTTCCGGCTCGACCGCCTGGCCGACGCCGCCGCCACCGAGCAGCAGCGCTACGAGCACCTCCGCCTGGAGGTGGCCCGCCTCTCGGCCCCCGAGCGGATCGTGGCCACCGCCGCCGAGCGCCTGGGCATGGTGGCGCCGCCCGAGGTGGCCTACCTGCCGGCTCCGGCGCCGTCCGCCACCGACGCCTCCTCCGCGTCCTCACTGGCCGGCAACTGGTCCGAGGTCAAGCCCTACCTTGCCGCCCGACCGTAACTCCCGCCCCACCTCCCGCCCCCCGGCGAAGCGCCGTAGGAAGGGCGGGCGCCCGCGTCCGCCGGTGGTTGGGGCAGGGGCCCCCAACCACACCGCGATGAGCCGCCAGGCGAAGAGCCGTAGACATCGCCGGACCGAGCCCGGGGCCGCCTTCGCCGCCAACCGCCTGACCCGGCGGCGGACCGTCGCCTTCCTCGTGGTCATGGCCGTGGCCTTCTCGGCCGTCGTCGCCCGCCTGACCCAGGTCCAGGCCGTGTCCGCCGCCACCTACGCCGAGAAGGGCACCGACCAGCGGGTGCGCCGCATCGCCCTGGCCGCCGAGCGGGGCTCCGTGTTCGACCGCCGGGGCATCGACCTGGCCCTGTCCGTCTCCCAGCTGACGGTGTGGGCCAACCCCCGGGTGGTCCCCGACGCCGACGTCGAGGACTACGCCGCCAAGCTGGCGCCCGTCCTCGGGCTCGACACCGCCTTCGTGGCCAAGCGGCTGTCCAAGAACAAGGCCGCCTTCGTGTACCTGGCCCGCAAGGTCGACGAGGCCACCTCCGAGGCGGTGCGCAAGCTCGACCTGCCCGGGATCGACTTCCTGCCCGAGTCGAAGCGCTTCTACCCCTCCGGACCCCTGGCCGGCCCCGTCCTCGGTTCCGTGGGCCTCGACAACCAGGGCCTGTCCGGCCTGGAGGTGGCCTACGAGAAGACCCTGGCCGGCACGCCCGGCGAGATCGTGCTCGAACAGGACCCCCAGGGCCGGCAGATCCCCCAGGGCCGGGAGATGTTCCGGCCCTCGCTGCGGGGTCACGACCTCGTGCTCACCGTCGACCAGTCGCTGCAGTACGAGGTGGAGCAGGCGCTGGTGGCCGAGGTGGCCGAGGCCACCGCCAAGGGGGGCACGGCGGTGGTCATGGACACCCGCACCGGCGGCATCCTGGCCATAGCCAATGTCACCGGCGACGGCGGCGGGGCGTCCCGGCCGACGGCCAACACGGAGAAGAACCGGGCCGTCACCGACGTCTACGAGCCGGGGTCGACCAACAAGGTCATCACCATGGCCGGCGCCCTGGAGGAGGGCCTGGTCACCCCCGACACCCGCTTCACCGTGCCCGACAAGTACCAGGTGGGCAACCACCTCTTCTCCGACCACGAGGCCCATCCGCCCACCGACTGGTCGGTGGCCGACATCCTCACCCACTCCTCCAACGTGGGCACGATCATGGTGGCCCAGAAGCTGGGCAAGGAGCGCCTCGACCACTACCTGCGCGGCTTCGGCTTCGGGAAGCGCACCGGGATCAAGTTCCCCGGGGAGCCCAACGGCCTGCTCCTCGACCCGGAGGACTACTGGATCACCTCGATGGGGACGGTGCCCATCGGCAACGGCCTGGCCGTGTCCGCCCTCCAGATGCTCCAGGTCTACGCCGCCATCGCCAACGGCGGCGTCTGGCGTCCGCCCGTGCTGGTGGCGGCCACGCTCGACGAGACCGGCGCCCGCCACGACATCGCCCCGGGCGAGCCCCGCCGGGTCGTCTCGCCCCGCACCGCCGCCCTCCTCAACCAGATGCTGCGCAACGTGGTCCGGGAGGGGACGGGCGCCAACGCCGCCATCCCCGGCTACACGGTGGCAGGCAAGACGGGGACGGCCCGCAAGCCCCTGGAGGGCGCCCGGGGATACTCCGGGAACTACGTCGCCTCCTTCGTGGGCTTCGTCCCGGCCGAGGATCCGAGGCTGGCGGCCGTGGTCATCCTCGACGAGCCGACCCCCATCTACGGCGCCCAGGTGGCGGCTCCCGTGTTCTCCCGGATCATGCAGTACGCCCTGCGCCTGGAACGCATCCCGCCGCCCCCGCCGGCCCCGTCCCCGCTCGCCGCGACCCCGTCCGAAGGTGCACCGCCGCCGGCGGGCGCCGGCGGTACCCTTCCCCCCGGGGACGCCGCCGTCCCCGAGCGAACAGGGGACCGCCGGCCGAACCAGACGCCGGCTCCGAGCAGATAGGGACTCCTCGGGCGTGCTGCTCCAACAGCTGCTCGACGCCGTCGACGTGATCGAGCTGCGGGGCGACCCGCGCACCGAGGTGGCGTCCGTGACCTTCGACAGCCGCCG
>JBOGFE010000215.1:0-4547 GCA_050741935.1 Acidimicrobiia bacterium
CCTGGAGGCCGACCGGTCCTGGAACTTCGTCCTCCCCCCGGCCTGGACGGAGGCGGGGGAGATCACCCTCCTGGCCGAGATCAACCCCCGGTCATCTCCTGCCTATCTGCGGGAGACGGACGGCACCGGGGGCGCCCGCAACTTCACCACCGTGCGCCGGTTGCGCTTCGCCGAGATCGCCCCCCGCCCGGTCAACGTCATCCTGGCCCAGAGCCACCAGCGGGACGGGAGCCGCGTCCGGCGGACCGTTCCCGGTCTCGACGAGCTCGCCGCCGTCTTCGACTACTGGTACCGGACCTGGCCCATCCCCGTCGACGGCCTCGTCCTCGAGTCGACCGACGTGCACCGGCTCACGTTCCGGGCCTGCACGCCCGATGACCCCCCCGGGACCGTGTGCGAACCGGAGCCCCTGCCGTCCGGGCCCCCGGCCTGGGACAACGGCGTGCTCGCCGCCCGCTACCCCGACGAGATGGACGACGACCGGCGCCGGTTCATCCCCCTGCTGTTCAACCCGGCGAGCCGGGTCGGGTGCTCGGGCGCGGCCGGGGTGGGCGGCCCGCCGCTCTTCCACGCCGGCGCCTGTGGCCCGACGGTGGCCCAGGAGGCCGGGCATTCGCTGGGGCTGATCCACGTGTCCGACGCCCACGGCGAATCCCGGGGCGGGTCCTTCGCCGACCGCTTCAGCGGCGACCACGGCCAGCTGGAGGGCGGCGTCGTCGGCTGGGACCTGCGGACCATGCAGCCCGTCCCCTTCGAGGACGACGGCGACGACCACCGCCACGACTTCATGTCCTACGGCGGCGGCGCGCTCCCCTGGGTGAGCGAGGCGACCTGGAACAACCTGGCCCGGGAGCTGCGGGAATCCGACGAGCGGGCGGGCCTGTTCCCCGGCGGTGCCCGGCCCGAGCTGGTGGCTTCCACCCAGGCCGCCGATGACGACCCCGGCGTGCTCGTCTCGGGACGCCTCTACGGCAAGGGTCAGGGTGCCATCGACACGCTGGTGCCCGCCGCCCCCGGCGCGGCCACCGGCCCCGAGCCTCCTCCGGGCGGCCGCCAGGCCCGCCTGGAGCTGCGCGACCCCACGGGCAAGGTCCTCATGGAGCGGGCCCTGGAAGTGGCGCCCGACAGCCACCTGACGGGCAACTGGCACTACCGGGCGCTGTTCCCCTCGCTGCCCGAGGCGGCGGCGGTGGTTCTGGTGGTGGGCGGCGTCGACGTCGACACGGTGGAGTCCCCCCCGGCGTTGCCGGTGATCTCCCAGGTCGGCGCGGAGCGCGACGGGAACCGGCTGCGCCTGGAGTTCCATGCGGCGGCGATCGACCGCCAGTCGCTCGAGGTGTGGTTCCAGGCCCGGGTCGGCGGCGTCTGGCGGACGGTCGCCGGGCCCTTCACCGGCACCGGGGCCGACCTGCCCGCGGACGAGCTGGGGGCAGCCGCCGGTGCCGACCTGCTCCGGATGGTGGCCACCAACGGCCTCCACGCCGTCCCCTCCGACGTGCTCCTGGCCAACCTGCCCCCACCCGTCCTGGCCGTGGCGGTCGTCGGCGTCCCGGTCGCCGGGAGGGTGGCGGCCCACCGGATGCTCACCTTCCCGGCGCTCGTGTCCGGCGCCGGCTCCGGTCAACCGGTGCTGGACTGGACGCTCGACGGGGAGCCGGCCGGGACGGGACCCGAGGTCACGCTGGCCGGCGTCGCTCCCGGACCGCACGTGCTGGGGGTGGTCGTCACCGCCGCCGACGGGCGCACGGCCCGATCCGAGACCCGCCTCCAGGTCGAGCCGGACCGGGACGGGGACGGCCTCACCGACGGCTTCGAGCAGGGCGGGCTCGACCCCGATGACCCCTCCGACGCCGATCGGGACGAGGACGGCGACAAGCTGGCCGCCTGGGAGGAGCAGGCCGCCGGCTCCGACCCCGGGAAGGCCGACACCGACGGCGACGCCTACTCCGATGCGGTCGAGGTGGCGGCGGGCAGCAACCCGGCCAACCCCGGCTCCCTGCCCGTCCGCCTCCATGGGGATCCGGCGGCGGCGGTGCCGAAGCTGGCTGAGGAGCCCGCCGGCGACGGCAACGGGCTCGCCACCCTGGCCGGGATCGGCGCCCTGGCCACCGTGGCCGGCGGCCTGTTCCTGCTCCGGCGCCGGGGCGCAGGCCGGGCGCCCGACATCATGAGACGGGTTCGGGGGTGGCGCGGGCCGAAACGGTGACGGCCAGGCCGGAGAAGCGGGGCATGCCGGTCAGGGGGTCCACGCCATCGGCGGCGGAGGTGAGCCGGTTCACGCCGGGCGAGTCCCACCCGTGGGGCAGGGAGACGACGCCGGGGCGGATCCCTCCGGTCACCTCCACCTCGGCCGCCGTCTCGCCGTGGCCGGACGCCACCGACACCTGGTCGCCGGCCGAGAACCCGAGCCGGGTGGCGTCTTCCGGGTGCATCAACAGCGTGGGGTGGGGCGCCCGGGCCCGCTGGCGGGCGGAGTGGCGCAGCACCGAGTTGGACTGGCGGGGGAGGCGCCGGTTGATGAGCACCAACCCGCCCGGCCCGGCGTCGGTCTCCCCCCAGCGGGCCAGTTGCCCGACGAGCTCGGCGGGGGCGAGGTCGAGCCGGCCGCGGGGCAGGCGATCGGGGATGAGCCAGCCGGGTCCGGGGGCATCCCGGGGGGCCAGGCCCGAGGGCGCCCCCCGGATCGCCTCCCACGGCACCCGGGCCCGGGAGGCGGCCGCCGCCACCAGGGACTCGTCGTCGGTGTCCTCCGCCGACTCGAAGCCGGCCAGGCCCATCCGTCGCCCGAGCCCGGCGAACACCTCCCACATGGGCCGGCGCCCGGGCGGCGGCTGGACCACCGGCGGGCCGTACTGGACGAAGGGGAAGGGGAAGTACAGGTCCAGGAACGACGTGATGTCGTGGCGCTCCAGCTGGTCCGCCACCGGGAGCACGTAGTTGGCCAGCCGGGTCGTCTCCGTGGGCCGGATGTCGCACACCACGAGCACGTCGAGGGAGGCCAGGGCGGCTTCCAGGCGGCCCGAGTCGGGCAGGGTGGTGACGGGGTTGCCGCCCAGGACGAAGAGGGCCCGCAGAGCACCGGACTCGATCTCGTCGATGAGGGCCGTGCAGGGCAGCTCGCCGTAGGCGTGGGTGAGCTCGGGCCGGCTGGCCGGCGGCGGCCCGCTGACCCGGGGCCGGGTCACGAGCCGGGTCTCCTGGGGCCGCAGCACCCCCGGGTTGAACACCATCCCGCCGGCCCGGTCGAGGCTGCCGCTGACGGCTCCCAGGGCCCAGGCCAGCCATTCCGTGACGTTGGGGGCGGAACCCATCGACACGCCCGTCCCCGTCTGGACGGACAGCCGGGGGACCGATTCCACCAGGGCGGCGACGCGCTCCAGCTCGGCCGGGTCGACCCCGCAGCGGGAGGCCGCCGCCGCCAGGGTCCAGGGCGCCACCGCCCGCCGCAGCCCGTCCACCGAGGCCACCTCGGCGCAGCCGGCCAGGTAGTCGCCGTCGGGGCGGCGGGCCAGGGCGTGTCCGACCAGGAAGGCGAGGAGGGCGGCGTCGGAGCCGGGGCGCAGGGCCAGGTGGACGTCGGCCAGTCGGGCCGTCTCCGTGGTGCGGGGGTCGGCCACCACCACCGTCCCGCCCCGCTCCCGGATGCGCCGCAGGGCCACCACCGGATCGGGCCGGGCCACCGTGTGGCCGTGGGACACCACCGGGTTCTGGCCCACCAGGAGCAGGAAGCGGGTCGAGTCCCAATCGACCTGGGGGAAGATGAAGGGGGCGCCGGTGATGAGGTCGGGCACCAGCGTCTTGTTCGGGGCGTCGACGGTGACGGCCGAGTACAGCTGGGGGGTGGGCAGGGCCCGGAAGAACCGCTCGGCCAGGGCGCGCCCGTTGCAGTCGAAGGCCCAGTGGGTGGCCCGGTAGGCCCCGATGACCCCGGGACCGTGACGGGCGGCCAGGTCGGAGAGGCGCCCGGCGAGGTCGTCGAGGGCTGCGCCGGGGCCCATCTCCCGCATCACGCCGGCGGCGTCGCGCACCAGGGGGGTGTCGAGGCGCTCCGGATCGTGGTGGAGCTCGGGGAGGGCACGCCCCTTGGAGCAGGTGTAACCGGCGGACACCGGGTGGTCCGGGTCGCCACTGACCCGCAGGACGCGGTCGCCCTCGACGTCCACCACGATGCCGCACATGGCATTGCACACGCGGCAGAAGGTGTGGACCTGCCGGAGGCCGTCGGCAGACACGATGGGGCCCGACATGGACGATGGAGGCTAGAGGGTCACGTCTCCTCGCGGCTCATGACCGGGTCGAGGGAAGTGAGCACGGCCAGCAGGTAGTTGAACACGCCGATGTGCTTGAGCAGCGTGGTCATGCTCCCGTCGACCTGGAGCTTGCGGGTCACCAGGGCCACGTTGGGGGACAGCGTCTGCGTCACCAGGATCCGCTCCCACACCTCGGGAGTGGCCGTGAGGACGAAGTCGGCCGGGGCCGGGCCTTCGCGCTCCTCGATGCCCAGCAGCTTCCCGGCCTCGAACCGGAAGGTGAAGAACTTGTTCAGC
>JBOGFE010000216.1:0-21885 GCA_050741935.1 Acidimicrobiia bacterium
GCCCCGACGTCCTCGACAACGCCCTGCTGCGGGCCGGCCGCTTCGACCGCCAGGTCACCGTGGCGCCGCCCGACCGCCGGGGCCGCACCAACCTCCTCGACCTCTACGCCCGGGACCGCCACATCGCTCCCGACGTCGACTTCATCACCCTGGCCCGGCGCACGCCCGGCCTGACCGGCGCCGACATCTCCAACCTGGTCAACCAGGCCGCCATCGAGGCCGCCCGGGGCCACCGGGTCGTCATCGAGCAGAAGGACTTCGACGAGGCCCTGGCCACCGTCGTGATGGGCCGGGCCCGCAAGTCGGCCGTGGTCACCGATCGCGACCGGGAGGTCACCGCCTGGCACGAGGCCGGCCACACCGTGGCCGCCCTGGTCCTGCCCGACGCCCACGACCCGGTGCAGGTCACCATCGTCCCCCGGGGCCCCGCCGGCGGCGTGACCTGGATGGGCGGCAACGACGACAGCTTCATGACCCGCTCGCAGGCCAAGGCCCAGCTGGTGGTGGCCATGGGCGGCCGGGCGGCCGAGGAGATCCTCCTCGACGGCGACTTCACCCAGGGCGCCTCCGGCGACCTGGCCTCCGCCACCGGGCTGGCGCTGCGCATGGTCACCCAGTGGGGCATGTCCTCCCTCGGCCTGGCCGCCACCCACCCGGAGATGACCGGCATGGCTCCCTCGGAGAAGGTGCTGGCCGAGGTGGACCGGATGCTGGCCGAGGCCCTCGACGGCGCCCGGGCCCTGCTCCTCACCCAGCGCCCGCTGTTCGACGCCGTGGTAACCGAGCTGCTGGCCGAGGACACCGTCGACCTGGACCGGCTGCAGGCCATCTGGGCCGGTTTCAGCGGGATGACCCCCGGCGTGGAAGAGGCCCCCGCCGCGTAAGGGTGAGCCGCCGGCTCAGTTCAGGCCGGCGCTCAGCTCGTCGGCCCGGCGGACCCAGCCGGTCATTCCCAGCTTGGCGAACTGGGTCCGGGCCTGCTCGAGGAGGATCCGAGCATCATCCGCACGCCCGGTCGCGTCCCGGCGGATGATCATCTTGGCCTCGTCGTAGTCGCAGACGGCCAGGAGGGGGAGGGACCCCTGGTCCTCGAGGACGCGCCGGGCTTCACTCAGCCACTGCGCGGCCTCCTCGTGCTGGTCCTGCAGGGCGCAGAGGCGGGCCAGAGCCAGGCGGCCGTCGACCATGGGGGACCGGAACCCGGGCCCGATGACCTTCGAGCGCAGCGCCGACTCGACGACGTCCACATGGTCGAGACGCTCGAGTGTCCACAGGGTCTCAGCCGCACTGCAGGCCATCGTCGTGAACCCCACGCTCCAGGCGGGGGCGTGTTCGAGCCAGGGGGCGAGGAGCTCGAGATAGCCCAGGGCCTCCTGGTCCCGGCCCAGGCGGGCCGAGGCCCGGACCAGGTAGCCGTACATGGTGCCGAGGGCCCAGGCCAGAGCAGGGATGTTGGCCGTGGCCAGGGGAGCCAGCGTGGCCACCAGGTCTTCCCACCCCTCGTCGAGGGCGCTGGTCACGATCTCTTGGGCCTGGATGACATTGAAGTTGGGTTGGCCCACCCGGGCCGCCAGGCCCTTCGCCTCCTCCAGGGCGTGCTGGGCCTCGTCCAGATGTCCCAGGGCAGACCCGGTCAGAGCGATGAACGACCGGCACCGGGCGGCCCGGGCCAGCTGGCCGCGGGCCAGCGCCCGTTCCGCCTCCGCCTCGAGCCGGGGGAGGGTCGGGGCGAACTCGCCCGCCCAGTAGAAGAGGACCACCAGGTTCGAGCTGGAGAGGGCGTCGTCGCGGGAAGCGAACACCGCCTCCATGGGTGCGGGACCCATCGGATCCAGGTGGGCATCGCGCAGGATCCGGGCGGCCTCGAACCGTTCCGGGGTGTCGAGGGGGATCCCCGGGTGGCCGGGGGCCTCGGCCTCCCGGAGCTGGTGGTCGAAGTTCACCAGGCGGGCCCAGGCCACGTCCCGCCGCTCGCCGGCCAGGGCCAGGCCCTGGCGGGCGAGTCCCCAGGCGAAGGGAACCCCTCCGGCCATGGCGCAGGCGTAGGCGGCGTCGGAGAGGTACTCGGCACCGGCATCGGGGCCTTCGGCGGCGGCGATGGCGGCGCCGGCCTCGGCCGCGGTGGCCACCGCGTCGTCGAAGGCGAGGGCCCAGGCCAGGGTGATCCCGAGCCGGCCGAGGAGGCGGGGCCGCGTCGCGTCGGTTGCGGGGAGGAGGTCGAGGGCGATGCGCAGGAAGGACTCCGCCTTGGCGAAGGCGCCCACGGCTTCGGAGTGGTCGGCGGCGACCAGGGTGGCACCAACGCCCCGCTCGGCGCCGGGCAGGCTCCGGCTGGCGTGGTACTGCGCCGCCAGCTCACCCGCCTGGCCGGGCGTAGGCCGCTCGCCGTAGGCGGCCTCCAAGGCTTCGGCCGCCCGGCGGTGGTAACGCACCCGGCGCGGAGCGGAGATCTCGTCGTAGACGGTGTGGCGGAAGAGGTTGTGGGCGAAGCCATAGGTGTCCGGACCGCTGGCCGAGGCCAGGACCTGGGCGGCGAGGGCCTCGTCCAGGGCGTCAAGGGCGTCGTCCTCGTCGAGGCCGGCCACCGCGGCCAGGGTCTCGAAGGCGAACGGGCCCTCGAACACGGAGGCCACCGCCAACAGTTTGGCCGCGGTTTCGGACAGCCGGGCCAGGCGCCGGGCGAGCACGTCCCGGACGCCCTTGGGCAGGGTGAGCTCGCGTAGCGGCCGGTCGGTGGTCCACCGGCCGTCTTCGCCCTGCACCAGGTGCCCTTCCTCGAAGAGGTGGCGCACGAGCTCCTTCACGAAGAAGGGGTTGCCGTCGGTTTCCCGGGCCCACGCCGCCCCCACCCGATCGGAGACGGCGTGCTCGCCGAGCAGCTCGAGGAGGCGGGTCACCCCTTCGGGCTTCAGACCCGCCAGGCCGACCGACTCGTAGTCGGCCTCCCGGGGCAGGGCGCCGAGGGCGTCGGCCAGGGGATGGTCCTTCCCGATCTCCTCGGCCCGGTAGGCGCCGACCACCAGCAGCCGGCTGTGGCCGGCGGTGCGGGCGACGTGGCGGAGCATGGCCACGCTGCCCTTGTCCGCCCAGTGGAAGTCGTCCAGGCAGACCAGCACTGGGGTGCGCCGGGCCAGGGCGACGAGGAACTGGGCCATGGAATCGAGGAGGCGGAAGCGCTCCTCGTCGGGCTGCACCGGGACCGGGTCCCCCACGTCGGGCAGCGCCTGACGGACGGCGGGAACCAGTTGCGCCAGGGGGGCGGCACCCAAACCGAGATCGATGCGGAGCTCCTGGGGGGTGCCGGCCGCGGCATGGGCTCCGAGGGCGTCGGCGAAGGGGCCGTAGGGCGGCGACCACTCGCTCTCGAAACAAGACCCCGAGAGGACGGTCGCCCCCTGGCGGACGGCCCAGCCGGCGAGCTCCTCCAGCATGCGGGACTTCCCGATCCCGGCCCCGCCGGTGAGCATGACCACGCCTCCCCGGCCGGCGGAGGCCTCGGACAGGCGGGCCGACAGCCGGGACATCTCGGCCTCCCGGCCCACCATGGCCACCTTCGCCGCCAGCAGCGGCTGGTCGGTCACCTCGTAGCCGATCTGGCGGGCCCACACCGGCTCCGGCACGCCCTTGAGGGCCAGCCTGCCCATGTCTTCGAAGATGAACTCGGAACGCCCGGCCAAGAGGCCGGCGACCGTCTCGGTGCAGAGGATCTGGCCGCCCTCGGCCCGGTCGCACAGACGCCGGGCGATCACCACCGGCGTGCCGAAGTAGTCGGCGGCGTCGCGCATGGTCTCCCCGGCGTTGAGACCGACCCGGATGGCCAGGAGCTCCCCCTCCACCGGCCGGCGCGACTCCTGCTGCATGGCGATGGCCGCCCGTACGGCGTCGAGGGCGGAGGCGAAGGCCACCATGAGCCCGTCCCCCAGCCACTTGACCTCCTCGCCTCCGTGCTCGGCCGCCGTCGAGGCCAGCAGCGCGTGGTGGGCCCGGAAGATGCGCTGGGCATCCTCGTCGCCGGCCCGGGACAGGAGCTCGGTCGATCCCACCAGGTCGGTGAAGAGGATGGTGACGAGCGAGGAGGTCCGCTCGGTGCTCACGCCGAGCCGCCGTTCAGCGGGACCGGGTTCTCGGCCAGGGTCGCCTCGGCCGTCTCCATGAGCTGCTCCTCCGGATCAGCACGCCAGGCCGTCAACCTGAACTCTTGCACCACCGGTGGGCGACCGCCATGTGGACGGCGATGCCCCGGATCGGAAGGGCAACCGCGGACGGGCGCCGGGAAATCTTCTGGGGGCGGCGTGAATTAACCTCCCCGGGCGTGAAGCTCGGGATGGTCGGCCTGGGGCGGATGGGCGGCAACATGGCCGAACGCCTGCGCCGGGCGGGCCACGAGGTGGTCGGCTACGACCGTGACCCCGGGGTCAGCGATGTGCCCTCGCTGGCGGGGCTGGTCGAGGCGCTGGGTCCGGGACCCCGGGTCGTGTGGGTCATGGTCCCGGCCGGAGAGCCCACCCGGGCCACCATCGCCGACCTGGCCGGCCTGCTCTCCGCCGGCGATCTGATCGTTGACGGGGGCAACTCCAACTACCGGGATTCCATCAGCCGCTCGAAGGAGCTGGCCGAGCGGGCGATCGGCTTCCTCGACGTCTGCGTCTCCGGCGGGGTCTGGGGCCTGGAGAACGGCTACGGCCTGATGGTCGGCGGCACCCCGGAGCACTTCGAGCTGCTGAAGCCGGTGCTGGTGGCCCTGGCCCCCGACGAGGGTGGCCTGGCCCACGTCGGCCCGTCGGGGGCGGGGCACTTCACCAAGATGGTCCACAACGGCATCGAGTACGGCCTCATGCAGGCCTACGCCGAGGGCTACGAGCTGCTCGCCGCCTCCGACCTCGGCATCGACGTCAACGGGGCCGTCGACGCCTGGCGCCACGGCACGGTCATCCGCTCCTGGCTGCTGGAGCTGCTCCACCTGGCCCTGGTCGACGACCCCGGCCTCGTCTCCATCAAAGGCTGGGCCGAGGACTCGGGCGAGGGCCGCTGGACGGTGGAGGAGGCCGTGCGCCTGGCCGTGCCCGCTCCCGTCATCACCGCCGCCCTCTACGCCCGCTTCGCCTCCCGCCAGGACGACTCGCCGGCCATGAAGGTCATCGCCGCCCTCCGCCAGCAGTTCGGCGGCCACACGGCAGTACAGGTCTGATGGAAGTGAGCCCGACGGGCCGTCCCCGGTCGGATGCCATGGTCCTGTTCGGGGCGACGGGCGACCTGGCCTACAAGAAGCTCTTCCCGGCGCTGGCCCGCCTGAGCGAGCGGGGGTTGACCGAGGGCATTCCGATCATCGGGGTCGCCTCCCGGGCGTGGGACGACGACCAGCTCCGGGAGCGGGCCCGCGAGGCCATCGCCGCTTCCGGGGAGGAATACGACCCGGCCGCCATCGAGCGTCTCGTCGCCGCCATCAGCTACGTCAGCGGGGACTACCAGGATCAGAAGACGTACCAGCGCCTGGCCGAGCGCCTCGGCGCCGGCGGGAACGTGCACCACCCGCTCTTCTACCTGTCCATCCCGCCCAGCCTCTTCGACGACGTGGTCGACGGCCTGGCCGCCGCCGGCCTGGCACCCGGGGCTCGGGGTGTCCCCGGTGGCATCGGCGCCCGGGTCGTGGTGGAGAAGCCCTTCGGCCGGGACCTGGACAGCGCCCGGCAGCTCAACGACTCGTTGCACCGGGCCTTCCCCGAGGAGGAGATCTTCCGCATCGACCACTACCTGGCCAAGGAGGCGGTGGAGAACCTCCTGGTCTTCCGCTTCGCCAACACGCTCCTGGAGCCGGTGTGGAACCGCCGCTACGTGTCGAGCTTCCAGATCACCATGGCCGAGACGTTCGGGATCGGCGGGCGGGGCAGGTTCTACGAGGAGGCGGGCGCCATCCGGGACGTGGTCCAGAACCACCTCCTGCAGGTCGTCACCCTGGTGGCCATGGAACCGCCGGTGGGCGTGGACGCCGACGCCCTGCGGGACGAGGTCGTCAAGGTCCTCAAGGCCATGCCGCCGGCCGACCCGGCCCAGGTCGTCCGGGGTCAGTACCGGGGGTACCGGGACGAGGAGGGGGTGGCGCCCGACTCCGACACCGAGACGTTCGCCGCCCTGCGCCTCTTCGTGGACTCCTGGCGGTGGGCGGGCGTGCCCTTCTACGTCCGGGCGGGCAAGGAGCTGGCGGCCACCGTGACCGAGGTGCTGGTCGAGTTCCGCTCCCCGCCCCGGCTGCTGTTCACCGCGCCGGGCTCGTCCTCGCCCCATCCCAACCACATGCGGTTCTGCCTGGGGCCCGAGGAGGCCGTCAGCCTGAGCCTGGAGGTCAAGGCGCTGGGCGAGGACCTCGTGTCGCGGGCCACCGACTTCGCCACGTCTCCCGACGCCTTCGGCCCCGGCGACGCCGCCGACCCCTACGAGCGCCTGCTCGACGACGCCATCGAGGGGGACGCCCGCCGCTTCTCCCGCCAGGACTCGGTCGAGCAGGCGTGGCGGGTGATAGACCCGGTGCTCGGGCACCCGCCCCCGGTGATAGCCTACGAGCCCGGGAGGTGGGGTCCGCCCGAAGCCGACGGGCTGATCGCCGGCGACGGCGGCTGGCACCAGCCGGCCTGCGCCTCCAGGACATGAGCACAGAGCGGCTGGTGGTCGTCGGCGGCGATGCCGCCGGCATGAGCGCCGCCTCCGAGGCCCGCCGGCGCCGCCCGGCCGAGGACCTGGAGATCGTCGCCTTCGAACGGGGCCGGTACACCTCGTACTCGGCCTGTGGCATCCCCTACGCCATCGGTGACGTCGTCCCCGACCCGGCCAGCCTCATCGCCCGCAGCCCCGAGGAGCACCGCCGGCGCGGGATCGAGGTCCACCTCCGCCACGAGGTCGTCGCCATCGACAGCGAGGGCGGGTCGGTCACGGTACGGGACCTGGAGTCGGGCGGAGAGCGCCAGGAGGCCTACGACCAGCTGCTGGTCGCCACCGGCGCCGTGCCCGTCCGCCCCGACCTGCCCGGGGCCGACGCCGAGGGGATCTTCGGCGTCCAGGTGCTGGAGGACGGCCTCGCCCTCCGCCGGCTGCTCGGCTCCGGCGGCGCCCCGACGCGGGCCGTCGTCGTCGGGGCGGGCTACATCGGCCTGGAGATGGCCGAGGCCATGGTCCATCGGGGCCTGGAGGTGGCGCTGGTCGACCAGGCGCCCCACCCCATGACCACCCTCGACCCCGACGTGGGCGCGCTGGTGGCCGACGGCCTCCGGGCCATCGGTGTGGACCTCCATCTCGGCGCCGGCGTGACCGGCTACGACACCTCGGGCGGCAAGGTGTGCGGGGTGGTCACCGGCGACGCCACCCTGCCCGCCGACGTCGTCGTCCTCGGCCTCGGGGTACGGCCCAACACCGCCCTGGCCAAGGCGGGCGGCATTCCCCTCGGCCCGAGCCGGGGGATCGCCGTCGACCGGCGGATGCACACCGAAACCGAGGGAGTGTGGGCCGCCGGCGACTGCGTCGAGGTGCACCACCGGGTGTCGCGCCGGCCCGTCACCATCGCCCTCGGGACCCACGCCAACAAGCAGGGCCGGGTGGCGGGGGTGAACCTGGGCGGCGGCTACGCCACCTTCCCGGGGGTGGTGGGCACGGCCGTGACCAAGGTGTGCGGCCTGGAGGTGGCCCGGACCGGCCTGACCGAGACCGAGGCCCGGGCGGCCGGCTTCGCCTACGAGAGCGTCCTGGTGGAGTCGACCACCCGGGCCGGGTACTTCCCCGGCGCCGCCCCCATCACCACCAAGCTGGTGGCCGAACGGCGCTCCGGCCGCCTCCTCGGCGCCCAGATCGTGGGGGCGGAGGGCGCGGCCAAGCGCATCGACGTCCTGGCCTGCGCCCTGTGGAACGAGATGGCGGTGGACGAGATCGCCCACCTCGACCTCGGCTACGCCCCGCCCTTCTCTCCGGTGTGGGATCCCGTCCTCATCGCCGCCCGGCGGGCGTGGACGGCCGTGGAGGCCGCCGGCTCCCGGTCGGGCGGGGCCTCCCCCTCGGGCGACTCCTAAGGGGAGGCCGTGGCCCGGCTCGCCCGCCGGGTGGTGCCCTTGCCGTCGCCGTCCTTGCCCGGCCCGGTGGACTTGCGGGCGGCGGGGGCCTTGCGGGCCGTCGCCGGGCGAACCGGCTCCACATGGTCGTGCCCGTGGGCCTCGCCGACGTGCTCGGAATCGAAGTTCTCGTGGGGAACGTGGGCATGACGCAGGGCGGCGTGGTCGTGGTCGTGGTCGTGGTCGGACGACAGGTGCTCGAAGCCGCCGGCGCTCATGTTGTGGGTCACGTGGAAGTGACGATGGCTGTGGGCCAGTGCCTCGTGGTCGTGGTCCTGGAAGTGATCAGACATGACCCCCTCACTACCCAGCCGCGCCGGTGGGCGAACCGGGCATCCGGTTGGTCGGGGCCACTCGAGGCCCGGGGTAAGGTGCCGGGCGATGAAGGTCTGGCCCGGGCAGCCGTACCCGCTCGGCGCCACCTACGACGGGGCGGGCACGAACTTCTCCCTCTTCTCCGAGGTGGCCCAGCAGGTCGACCTCTGCCTCTTCGACGACGACGGCACCGAGACGAGCGTGCCCCTCACCGAGGTGACGGCCCAGTGCCGGCACGGCTACCTGCCCGGGGTGGGGCCCGGGCAGCGCTACGGCTTCCGGGTGCACGGGCCCTACGAGCCGGCCGCCGGCCACCGCTGCAACCCGGCCAAGCTCCTCCTCGATCCCTACGCCAAGGCGGTGGAGGGCGAGGTGGACTGGAACCCGGCGGTGTTCGGCTACCCGCTGGGCAAGGACGACCTGGCCATCGACACCCGCGACAGCGCGCCCTACGTCCCCAAGTCGGTGGTGACGAACCCGTTCTTCGACTGGGCCAACGACCGGCCGCCCGGCATCCCCTTCCACGAGAGCGTCATCTACGAGCTCCACGTCAAGGGCTTCACCCACGGCCATCCCGACATCGACAAGGAGTTGCGCGGCACCTACGCCGGTCTCGCCCATCCCGCCGCCATCGAGCACCTGACCCGCCTGGGGATCACGGCCGTCGAGCTCATGCCCGTCCACCAGTTCATCCACGACCACCGCCTGGTGGAGAAGGGCCTGCGCAACTACTGGGGCTACAACTCCATCGCCTTCTTCGCCCCCCACAACGACTACGCCGCCACCGGCCACCGGCGCGGCGAGCAGGTGTCGGAGTTCAAGACCATGGTCCGGGCCCTGCACGAGGCGGGCATCGAGGTGATCCTCGACGTGGTCTACAACCACACCGCGGAGGGGAACCACCTGGGGCCGACCCTGTCGTTCAAGGGCAACGACAACGCCGCCTACTACCGGCTGACCGACGACCCCCGGTACTACATGGACTACACGGGGACGGGCAACAGCCTGAACATGCGCCACCCCCACAGCCTCCAGCTGGTCATGGACTCGCTGCGGTACTGGGTCCTCGAGATGCACGTGGACGGGTTCCGCTTCGACCTGGCCTCCGCCCTGGCCCGCGAGCTCCACGAGGTGGACCGCCTCTCCGCCTTCTTCGACCTGATCCAGCAGGACCCCGTCGTCTCCCAGGTGAAGCTCATCGCCGAGCCGTGGGACGTGGGCGAGGGGGGCTACCAGGTGGGCAACTTCCCCCCCCTGTGGTCGGAGTGGAACGGCAAGTACCGCGACACCGTCAGGGACTTCTGGCGGGGCGAGCCGGCCACCCTCCCCGAGTTCGCCTCCCGCCTGACCGGCAGCTCCGACCTCTACCAGGGCGACGGGCGCCGCCCGTCGGCCAGCGTCAACTTCGTGACCGCCCACGACGGCTTCACGCTGGGGGACCTGGTCTCCTACAACGACAAGCACAACGAGGCCAACGGGGAGGGCAACCGCGACGGCGAGAGCCACAACCGGTCGTGGAACTGCGGCGCCGAGGGCGACACCGACGACCCGGAGGTCAAGTCGTTGCGCCGGCGCCAGCAGCGGAACTTCCTGGCCACCCTGTTCCTCTCCCAGGGTGTGCCCATGATCCTGGCCGGTGACGAGATGGGCCGGACCCAGAGCGGCAACAACAACGCCTACTGCCAGGACAACGAGATCTCCTGGGTCGACTGGTCGTGCCGGGAGGAGTACGAGGACCTCCTGGCGCTGGCCTCCCGGCTCTCCGCCTTCCGCCGGGAGCACCCGGTGCTCCACCGCCGGCGCTGGTTCTTCGGCCGGCCGCTGCGGGGCAGCGGCGTCTCCGACATGGCCTGGTTCTCGCCCGACGGCACCGAGATGTCCGACGAGGACTGGAACTCCGGCTTCGCCAAGTCACTGGCCGTGTTCCTCAACGGCGACGCCATCCCCGACCCCGACCCCCGCGGTGACCGGATCACCGACGACTCCTTCCTCCTGTTGTTCAACGCCCACCACGAGCACCTGCACTTCACCGTCCCCAACGGCAAGTTCGGCGAGCGCTGGGTGGTGGTCCTCGACACCGACAACCTCCCCGCCGCCAGCAGCGAGACGGAGAACCTCGTGGGCGCGGGGTCGGGCCACGGCAGCACCCCCATGGCCTGGCATCCGGACTGGGGCGAGGGAGAACCCGTCAAGGCGGGCGAGGAGGTCGAGGTGGGGGCCCGCTCGGTGCTGCTGCTGCGGCGGGTGGATCCGGGACCGGGGGGGTCCCGGGCCTGACCGTGGCGCCACTGTCCACCTACCGCCTTCAGCTGCAACCCGCCTTCGGATTCGACGCCGCCGCCGGGCTGGCTCCCTACCTGGCCCGGCTGGGGGTGAGCCATCTCTACTCCTCCCCCTACCTGCAGGCCGTCCCGGGTTCCACCCACGGCTACGACGTCGTCGACCACTCCAGGGTCAACGAGGAGCTGGGCGGGGCCCCGGCCCACGCCCGGATGGGCGCGGCGCTGACCGGGGCGGGGCTCGGCCAGATCCTCGACATCGTGCCCAACCACATGGCGGTGACGTCGAGCAACGCCTGGTGGTGGGACGTGCTGGAGAACGGACCGTCCTCGCAGTACGCCTCCTACTTCGACGTCGACTGGGATCCGCCCGAGTCCAAGCTGCGCAACACGGTGCTCATGCCCATCCTGGGCGACCACTACGGCCGGGTGCTGGAGGCGGGCGAGATCCAGCTGCGCTTCGGCCACGGCCGCTTCACCGTCCACTACTACGAGCACGCCCTCCCCATCGCGCCGCGGTCTCTCGACGACCTCCTGGCCGCGGCGGGCCGCACCGCGGGCTCGCTCGAGCTCGAGAGCCTGGCCACCGCTTTCGGCCACCTGCCGCCGAGCTGGGCCACCGACCGGGACTCGGTGCGGGAACGGCACCGGGACAAGGAGGTCCTGGCCGCCTCGCTCGGCCGCCTGGCCGAGGAGGAGCCCGAGGTGGCCGCCGCCATCGAGGCCGAGGTGGCCCGGCACAACGCCGACCCCGACGCCCTCGACGCCCTCCTGGAGCGCCAGAACTACCGCCTGGCCTTCTGGCGCACCGCCGGCCGGGAGCTCGACTACCGGCGGTTCTTCGACATCCACTCGCTGGCCGCCCTGCGGGCCGAGGACGAGGCCGTCTTCGCCGACACCCACGAGCTGGTGGCGGGCTGGCTCGGCGACGGCGTGCTCGACGGCGTGCGCATCGACCATCCCGACGGCCTGCGCGACCCCGAGGGCTATCTCCGGCGCCTGGCCGGACTGGCCCCCCGGGCCTGGATCGTGGTGGAGAAGATCCTCGAGCCCGGCGAGCGCCTCCCCGCCACCTGGCCGGTGGCCGGGACCACCGGCTACGACTTCGCCAACCGGGCCACCGGCGTGCTGGTGGACCCGGCCGGGGAGGAGCCGCTCACCACCACCTACGCCCAGTTCGCCCGCCGGCAGGTCGACTGGCCCGAGGTGGTGCGGGACAAGAAGCACCTCGTCATGGCCGAGGTCCTCTCCGCCGAGGTGAACTGGCTGACGGGTCTGGCCGTGGCGGTCTGCGACCGGCACCGCCGGTACCGCGACTACACCCGCCACGAGATCCACGAGTCGCTGCGGGAGCTGATCGCCGCCTTCCCCGTCTACCGCACCTACGTGGTGCCGGGCACCGAGCCGTCCCCCGACGACGTGGCCCGGGTGGAAGAGGCGGTGAAGTCGGGCCAGGAGCAGCGCCCGGACCTCGACGGTGACCTGTTCGACTTCCTCGGCGAGGTGATGCTCGGCCGGCACCGGGGCGAGGCCGAGGACGAGCTGGTGGCCCGGTTCCAGCAGGTCACCGGACCGGTGATGGCCAAGGGGGTGGAGGACACCGCCTTCTACACCTGGACCCGGCTGTCCGCCCTCAACGAGGTGGGTGGCGACCCGGGCCACTTCGGCCTGCCGGTGGCGGAGTTCCACCGGGAGAACGAGATGATGGCCCGGTCGTGGCCCGCCACCATGGTGTCCACCTCCACCCACGACACCAAGCGCTCGGAGGATGTGCGGGCCCGACTCGCCCTCCTCTCCGAGATCCCCGACTCCTTCGCCGAGGCCGTCGCCGCCTGGTCGGCCGACAACCGCCCCCACCGCACCGGCGACCTGCCCGACCGCAACATCGAGTGGCTCTTCTACCAGACGCTCGTCGGCGCCTGGCCGCTGCCGGCGGACCGGGCCCTGGCCTATCTGGAGAAGGCGGCCAAGGAGGCCAAGGAGCACACCTCGTGGGTTGATCCCGACCCCGACTACGACGCCGCCCTGCGGGCCTTCGTGGAAGGGGCGCTGGCCGACGCCGGGTTCCGGGCCCGGGTGCAGGAGTTCGTGGCCCCTCTGGTTCGGCCGGGGTGGGTCAACTCGCTGGCCATGGTGCTCCTCAAGCTGACCTCGCCCGGCGTCCCCGACATCTACCAGGGCAACGAGCTGTGGGACCACTCCCTGGTCGACCCCGACAACCGCCGGCCCGTCGACTGGGAGCTGCGGGGCAGGCTCCTGGCGGAGGCGGAGACGATGTCGCCGGCGAGCGCATGGGCGGAGCGGGCCGCCGAGGGCCTGCCCAAGATGCTGCTCACCCAGCGGGGCCTCCACCTGCGGCGCCGGCGGCCGGACGCGTTCCGGGGGGCGTACGAGCCGCTGGCCGCGACCGGGGCGAGGGCCGGCCACGTGATCGCCTACGCCCGGGGGGGCGGGGTCGTGGCCGTGGCGCCTCGGCTGGTGCTGGGGCTGGGGGGCGACTGGGCGGATACCCGGCTCACGCTGCCGCCGGGAGTCTGGGTGGACGCCCTGGACCGGGAGCGGCGCGTGGAAGGCGACATGTGGCTGGCTGAGCTGCTGGGCGAATTCCCGGTGGCACTGCTCGAAGGCCAGAGCGATTGAGGCCCTCTGAGGGCCAACATCGCTCTGACCTCACGGAGGCGGAGGTTCGATGACCACGTTCTCGGTGTGGGCACCGGAAGCCCAGACGGTGCAGCTCATGCTGGGAGACGAGCGCCGGCCGATGGTGCCCGGCGCCGGCGGGTGGTGGGTGCTCTCCGTCCCCGAGGCCGGTCCGGGCACCGACTACGCCTTCGCCATCGGTGGAGGGCCGCCGCTCCCCGACCCCCGGTCGCCCTTCCAGCCCGACGGACCCCACGGCCGCTCCCGGGTGGTGGACCACTCGGCCTTCCCCTGGACCGACCAGGCCTGGACCGGTCCCGTGCCGCTGTCGGCCGGGGTGATCTACGAGCTGCACGTCGGGACCTTCACCGGCGCAGGCACCTTCGAAGCCGCCATCGAGCGGCTGGACCATCTGGTCGATCTCGGCGTCACCCACATCGAGCTGATGCCCGTTTGCGAGTTCCCGGGGACCAGGGGCTGGGGCTACGACGGCGTCGACCTGTTCGCCCCCCACCACGCCTACGGCGGCCCGGAGGGGCTCAAGCGCCTCGTCGACGCCTGCCACGCCCGCCGGCTCGGGGTGCTCCTCGACGTCGTCTACAACCACCTCGGGCCCGACGGGAACTACCTGGCCGCCTACGGCCCGTACTTCACCGACCGCTACCCCACCCCCTGGGGCCAGGCGGTCAACTTCGACGGGCCGGGCAGCGACGAGGTGCGCCGTCTCGTCGGTGACAACGCCTGCATGTGGCTGGAGGACTACCACATCGACGGCCTCCGCCTCGACGCCGTCCACGCCATCTACGACACCTCCGCCCTCCACATCCTGGAGGAGCTGGGCACCCGGGTCCGGGCCCTGGAGACCCGCCTCGGGCGGCGCGTCGTGGTCATCCCCGAGTCGGACCTCAACGACCCCCGGCCCGTCCGGCCGGTGGCCGCCGGCGGCTACGGGCTCGATGCCTCCTGGAGCGACGACTTCCACCACGCGCTCCATGCCGCCCTCACCGGCGAGGGCAGCGGTTACTACGGGGACTTCGGATCCCTGGCCGACGTGGCCGACGCCCTGGAGAAGGTCTACGTCTACGACGGCCGCCACTCGCCGTACCGCGGACGCCGTCACGGCCGGCCCGCCACCGGGCTCACCGGGCACCACTTCGTGGGCTTCTTCCAGAACCACGACCAGGTCGGGAACCGGGCCCAGGGCGAACGGAGCTGTCACCTCGTCAGCCTGGGCAAGCTCAAGATCGGGGCCGCCCTGGTGGCCGGGGCCCCGTTCGTGCCCATGCTCTTCGCCGGCGAGGAGTGGGCGGCCTCGAGCCCCTTCTGCTACTTCACCGACCATCAGGATCCCGAGCTGGGACGAGCGGTGTCCGAAGGCCGGCGCCGGGAGTTCGCCGCCTTCGGGTGGGAGCCCTCCCAGGTGCCCGACCCCCAGCAGCCGGTGACCTTCGAGCGCTCCAAGCTCGACTGGGCCGAGGTCGACAAGGAACCCCATGCCGAGATGCTGGCCTGGCACCGCCAGCTCCTGGCCCTGCGCCGGCGCCTGCCCGACCTCTCCGACGGCAACCTGGCCCGGGTCCGCACCATCTTCGACGAGGAGGAGGGCTGGCTGGTGATGAACCGGGGCGCGGCCACGGTGGCGGCCAACCTCTCGGCCGAGCGGCGGTTCCTCCCCCTGCCCCCGGAGCCCGGGGTCGTCCTGCTGGCCTCGGCCGGCTACATCCGGCTCTCCAATGACGGCCGCCTCGACATGCCCCCCGAGACGGTGGCGGTCCTGGGGCCACTGGAGTAGGAGGGGCCATGCAGTTCAACGCGACATCTCGAACGGACACACCAACTCGGGTGCCCGTTCGTCAGACGTGACTGGGTTTCTCGGCTTGCTTCCTCTTGGCCAGCTGCCCGACTCGCTGATGGGAGATGCCCAGCACCGCGCTGGCCTCCCGCATTGAGAGTCCAGCCTGGCGCAGGGCCCCCGCCGCGTTCAGCTGCGCGGTAGCCATTTCGTCGGAGAGGCGCTCCAGATCATCTCGGAGTGCCAGGTACCGCTGGACTGCGTCGGTCGCCGCGGGCGGCGGGGTGATCCGGTCGATGATCTCCACCGGCCGCTCGGTCCAAAGGGCGACGGCGTCACGGATGTGGCGGCGGGCCTCGGCCAGTGTCCGGCCCCAGGTGTGGCAGCGCTCCTCCTCGGCGGCGTGGACCAGCCAGGCGTTGTCGTCGGGGTCGTACTCGTAGACGGCCGTCCAGGTGTTCACTTCAACCAGTCCTCTCCGAGGCAAGGAGCCAGGTGGCGCTTGATGGCGGCGAGCGTCCCCTTCGGAATGTCCCCATGGTGGATAGGGAGGGTGGTCTGGCACTCCCCGCAGCGGACGATGAGATGGGAGCCGGTCTGTCGCATTTCGACGCAGCCCTTGTCTCGGAGCAATTTCCTGAGATCGCTCGTTGTCATCCAGTGTAAGTCTACGTCACTTGACGGTCAAATGTCTACTAGCCTAGACACTACTCCTGGAGTGTTCGGGCGCTCAGTGTAGGTTGCCGAATATGGCGTTCAGAGGCTGGCCGGCGGAAGCAATCGAGTTCTACGAAGGCCTGGAGGCTGACAACACACGGGCCTACTGGCAGGACCACAAGAAGGAGTACGAGGAGCTCGTCAGGGCGCCGATGGTCGAGCTCTTGACCGAGCTGGCCGATGAGTTCGGGGCAGGCAAGATCTTCCGACCTTTTCGTGACGTTCGATTCTCGAAAGACCGATCCCCGTACAAAACCGCAATCGGAGCCACGTTGGAGCGAGGCGGCTACGTGCAGTTCTCGGCCCACGGATTGGCGACTGGTACCGGCTACTACGTGATAATGGTCGACCAGCTGGAGCGGTATCGCCAAGCGGTTGCCGACGACAAGTCGGGGCCCGAACTCGTCGAGATCTGCGCCGCGTTGCGCAGGGGCCAAATTGACGTCACCGCGCGCGAGACGCTGAAGACGGCGCCTCAGGGCTACCCGAAAGACCATCCCCGCATCGAGTTGTTGCGCCATAAGGGGTTGATCGCCTGGAAGCAGTGGCCGGTGGCTGCCTGGATGGGCACGGCGAAGGCCAAGCAGCGGGTCGTCGACTTCCTCGTGGCCGCCGGTCCCCTCAGCCACTGGCTCGACATAAACGTCGGCCCCAGTACCCTCCCTCCCCCCTGAGAAGCATCCTCCCTCTCCACGCTCCCTTTGCTCGGCGGAATGTGTGGAGAAGGTGCGGCGCTATGGTCGGGCCCAGCCACGAGCCCCCGGACGAGCGCGCCGGCAGGCTGGGCTAGGTGTCGTCGTTGCGCTGACGGCCGGCGTCTTCCAGGCGGCGGATGAGCGCCGCCCGGCGGGCCTCCAGGGCGGCCATGCGCCGCTGCGACGCCTCGAGCTGGACGCCCAGCCGTTCGGCCTCGGTGCGGACCATCTCCTCGTCGTCGAGGATCAGCTCTCCGGTGTCGTCCTCGTCGTCGAGGAGGACGAGCTCGCGGTCCTCGGCGTCGCCCAGGATCACTTCGATGTCGGGCCGCAGCGCCAGGCGCTCGTCGTCGATGCCCTCGGTGAACCGGTCGATGCCCGACGCCGCTTCCAGGGCGGCGGTGGCGATGAGCATGCAGCCCAGGCAGTAGGTGAGGTCGGTGTCGTAGCCGAGCTCCTCGCCGGTGTTGGTCACCACCACCGCCGGGGCCCGGACGAAGCTCTCCCCGCAGGCCCGGCAGGTCCAGTCGATGAGCTCCTCGGCCACGGCCAGGGGATGCACGTGACGCAGGTCGTCGACCAGCTGCAGGGCCCGGGCCAGGGTGTCGGCGGGCAGCGCCGACTCGAAGCGCTCGGCCAGGTCGGCGTCCTCCAGGCATTCGGCCTTCCAGGAGGCGAAGGTCAACAGCTCCTGGGTGGCGGGCACCGGCTCCTCCCCGCCATGGCGGTCGAACCAGCGCTCCACGAAGCGGCGGTTGCGGGCCGCCTGGCGGCGGTTGGTCTCCGCCGGCAGGAGCCGGCGGGCCACGACCACGGCCTCGACCAGAGAATCGAGCAGGGCGAAGGACCGCAGGTTGCCCTCCTCCTCGAGGAACTCCCGCAGCGACGGCGGGCGGACGTACTTCCCCCTCGAGGTCATGACTTCACCGGCATCGGTTCGGTCCCGACACGGACACCTCCGCTGGGCGCGTCCCAACCCTGGAAGATTCTAGTGACCCTTGCCGGACAACGGCAGGGCCAGATGAAAGCAGTTTCCCCAGTCATCCCCAGCACTTCCCCCTCTACCGGGAACAGTAGTCCAGGGCACGCGCACAAATCACCCGGTACGCACCCTTTCTCAGTATTTGTTCAGACAAGTCAGGCCCAGGTCACGCAGCCCAGCTCCGAGAAGGTGGTGAGATCGGGATGGGAGGGGACGACCCGGACCGCGAACCCGTAGCGGCCGGCCTGGTCGCAGGCGAAGGACCCGGCGTAGCGGTGGGCCGAGGGCTCGGGGCTGTCGTCCAGCCCGATCAGCTCCATGGTCACGGCGTGGACGAGCTCGAGCTCCTCGTTGGCACCCACCGGGCCGTGGATCAGCTGCACCTCGACGTCCGTCTCGTCGAGGGTGCCGAGCGCCACCACCGCCTCCACCTTCTTCATGGACCCCAGGTCGGCCAGGGCCGACTCGCTCTCCACCATGTGGACCTTGACGCCGCCCCAGCCCTTGGCCACCCGCTGCTTCCAGGCGGCCAGGTCCCGGGCCCGGGCCCCCTTGTCCCGGGTCATGACGTCGGCCCGGGCGGCGGCCGGCTCGTACATGCCCTCGACGTAGTCCTGGACCATCCGCGAGGCGCTCACCCGCCCCCCGAGCGACCGCAGCGACGACTTCACCCGGCGCACCCAGCTGCGGGGCAGGGGGCCGTAGCGCTCGTAGTACAGCGGGACGATCTGGCGCTCGAGGAGGTCGAAGAGGCTGGCCGCCTCGACCTCGTCGCGCCGGACGGGGTCGTCGTAGGTCTCGGCCGACGAGATGGCCCAGCCGTTGTCCCCGTCGAACATCTCGTCCCACCAGCCGTCGAGGATGGAGCAGTTGAGCGCCCCGTTGATGGCGGCCTTCATCCCCGAGGTCCCGCACGCTTCCAGCGGGCGCCGGGGGGTGTTCACCCACACGTCGGCCCCCTGGTACATGTGGCGGGCGACGACGATGTCGTAGTCCTCCACGAAGGCCATCCGGTGGCGGACCTCCGGGTCCCGGGAGAACTGGACGATCTGGCGGATCATCTCCTTGCCGATGTCGTCGGCCGGGTGGGCCTTCCCGGCGAAGACCAGCTGGACAGGGCGCTCGGTGGAGGTGAGCAGGGCCTTCAGCCGCTCGGGCTGGGACAGCAGCAACGTGGCCCGCTTGTAGGCGGCGAAGCGCCGGGCGAAGCCGATGGTGAGGACCCGGGGGTCGAGGACCTCACCCGTCCAGGCCACGTCGGATTCGCTGATGCCCTTGCTCAGGGCGCCGTCGCGGAGGCGCTGGCGGACGAAGGCCACCAGCCGGGCCCGCCCCTGGTCCCGCACCCGCCACACCTCGTCGTCATGGGCGTCCTCGATACGGGCCCACCGGGCGTCGTCGGCCTCGGGCCACTCGGGCAGGACGTAGCGGTTCAACAGCTCGTCCATCTCCGGCGACACCCAGGTGCGGGCGTGGACACCGTTGGTGACGGCCACGATGGGGGTCTCGTCGTCGGGCACCCCCGCCCACAGCCCGGAGAACATACGCCGGGAGACGGAGGCGTGGAGCTTGGACACCCCGTTGGACATGGAGGCCAGCCGCAGGCCCATGACCGCCATGTTGAACGGCGCATCGGGCCCGGCTCCGGGCTCCTGGCCGAGGGCCATGAGCTCGGCGAAGGGCACCTTGCAGTCGTCGGCGAAGCGCTTGAAGTAGCGCTCCATCATCTCCTTGGGGAACCGGTCGATGCCGGCGGGGACCGGCGTGTGGGTGGTGAAGATGGTGCCGGCCCGCACGGCCTCCACCGCCTCGTTGAAGCGCAGGCCCTGGGTGGAGATCAGCTGGCGGATCCGCTCGAGGCCCAGGAAGCCGGCGTGGCCCTCGTTGGTGTGGAAGATCTGGGGCTCCTCCCCCGCCACCTGGAGGGCGAGCACCCCGCCGATGCCGAGCAGGATCTCCTGGCGGATGCGGTGCTCGGCGTCGCCGGCGTAGAGACGGTCGGTGACGGCCCGGCCGGCCTCGTCGTTCTCCTCCACGTCGGCGTCGAGGAGGTAGAGGGGCACCCGGCCGACCTGGGCCCGCCACACCTGGGCCACCAGCGGGCTGCCGGCCAGGTCGATGGTGACCCGGGCGCCGTCCACCAGGTTGAGGGCCATGGCGTGGGGGTCGAGGAGCGGGTAGCGCTCCTGCTGCCACCCGTCGGCGTTGAGCTCCTGGCGGAAGTAGCCCTGCTTGTAGAACAGGCTGACGCCGATGAGGGGCAGGCCCAGGCCACTGGCCGCCTTGAGGTGGTCGCCGGCCAGCACTCCGAGGCCGCCCGAGTACTGGGGCAGCGCCTCGGTGATGCCGAACTCGGGCGAGAAGTAGGCCACCGAGCGAAGGGGGGTGCCGTTCCGGCCCTGGAACCACCGGGGCCCGGACACGTAGCGGATCAGCTCCTCGTGGACCTCGACCATGAAGGCCATGAAGCCGGGATCCGAGGCCATGGCCTCCAGCCGTTCCCGGCGCACCAGGCCCAGGAGGCGGACCGGGTCGTGGCCCGACTCCTCCCAGCAGTCGGGGTCCAGCCACCGGAACAGGTCGCGGGAACGCTCGTCCCAGGCCCAACGCAGGTTGTAGGCCAGGGCGTGGAGAGGGGCCAGCGGCTCGGGGAGCCGGGCCCGGACAGTGAAGCTTCGCAGTGCCCTCATCGGGCGGAGACGCTAACGCGTCCAACATGGCCGGTCGGTCGGGGGTCGTGTTCTTGCCCGGTCGGTCGGGTGAGGGGTGCTCCCGGTCGGTCGGGTGAGGGGTGCTCCCGTCTCGGACAACCCCACGTCCTTCGTCGGGACACCCCTCCCCCGCCCTCCCTCGCTGCGGGCCCTCGGCTCCCTCGCTGCCCCCCTCACCCTCCCTTTCCCTGGCCTCGCTCGCGGATGGCGCTTGGCGCTGCCTCGTCGGGCGGCCTCGCCGGGGGGCTGAAATCTGGCTGAAGGCGGGCGTGGGGGGTGGATGCCCGAAATGTCGGGTTGGGGGAGGAATGTCGGATTGGGTGGCGAACATACACATTGTCCTCGGTCGGAACGCCGCAGCGCGTGCCGTGCCGAGTGTCTGCGCCGGCAGTCGGGGGGAGGCCGCATGGCACCAGAGGAGATGACGGTGAACGACGCCCTGTGGCGAATCGCCGAATTGGCGTCACGCAGTGCCGACCCCAAGTGGCGGGGTGACCGTACCAAGGCAATGCACGATCTCGAGGCCGCCATCCATGAGATCGGCACCCGCATGAACGACTGCTCCGACGGGCTGGAGAAAGCCCGCGCGGCGGCCGAGACGGCCGGGGCGCAGGCTCGGGCGGCTCGCGGTGAGAGAGACCGCGAGCGCGCCCGGGCCACTCACTGGGAGGCGAAGGCCACCGAGGCCATCGAGGCCATGGCCGCCTGCCAGGCGCAGATCGAGACGGCCGCCGGCGACCGGGACGACGACCTCCGGGCGCTGCGGCGGGCCCACCAGGAACTCACCACGGTACGGACTGCTCTGGCAGGCGCCGAAGCCTAGCGGGACGAGGCTCGTTCGGCGCTGGCCGCCGCCCAATCCGCCCTGGCCGCCGCCAGATTCGCCCAGGCCTCCGCCCGGGCCGAAACCGATGAAGCGGAGGCCGGGCGGTTGGCGGCTCAGCGGGCCCAGCGGCTGGCCGAGACCGAGCGCGACGCCGCCGTCAACGTCCTGGAGCGGCGCCCGGCGCCGCCCGACATCGAGGTCGACGTGCGGACCCCCGACGAGATGGCCGGCTCCGACGACGCAAGCGCCGGCGCCGAAGCGCAGGAGGAGGCCGCCGAGCCCCGTCCGGCCAAGCCGCGCCTGTTGAACGTGGCCGCCACCCTAGGGCATCTCCTGCCCGACAACATGGACGGGCTGCTCGTGCCCGGAGCCCAGGTGATGCGGCGGGAGGGCCGGCTGGCGGCCCTGCTGGCCATCACCGGCTCGCCCTCGACGGAGAACGCCGACCGGGAAGAGGAGCAGGCCGAGCTCCTGCGGGCCAAGGGCTTCCGCGTCGAGTGGCTCGAAGGCGATCGCCTGGCCTCCTGACCCGGGCGGCGGCCGGGCAGCCGGAAGCGTGGGTTTTGCGTCGGCCGGGGGTGGTAGACCTCTAACTCGTGGCCGATCGCGTCATCATCGAGAACATCACCCCCCGGACCCCGAACGGGTACCCCGCCAAAGCGGTGGTCGGCCGGCCGGTGACGGTGGCCGCCGACGTCTTCCGGGACGGGCACGACATCATCGCCGCCCGGGTGCGCTGGCGGGCCGCCGACGCCCGGGCCGGGGGCGGGGCGGCATCCCAGGGCAAGTGGGAGGCCCAGCTCATGACCGGGGTGGGCAACGACCGCTTCGAGGCGGT
>JBOGFE010000217.1:0-4935 GCA_050741935.1 Acidimicrobiia bacterium
ACCCAGAAGAGGGCCATGACCCGCACCATGGTCTGCATGGGCAGCAGCCGCTTGGGGGCGTTGTAGACGTAGAGGCAGGTGATCCCGGCCGAGCCGTAGAGCATGGCCCGGAAGGCGAAGCCGATCATCCGGTCGGGACCGTTGATCTGGAGGGCCGAGGCCAGCATCCACATGAAGAACATCAGGTAGAGGCCGAAGCCCCGGGGAACCCGGACGCGCTCGCGGGCCAGGAGGGAGAAGCCCATGGGGACGGCCATCACCGGCCAGATGAAGGAGCCCATCCCGAGGAACCACCACACCGGGAAGCCCAGGAACAGTGCGTACAGCGGCCAGGCATAGGGAAGCCGGGCCGTGACGGGGCGCACGGCGGTGACGCCGGGGTGGGGGATTGTCCCGGTCGCAACCATGGTCAAGACTCCAGTCTTCTCGATACTTCTGTGTCAAAGCAAGACTTACGCACCATCTGTGTCACCCAGCCACACAACTGCGACCCAGCTACAGGCCCTTGCCGGCGGCGTGGGCCAGGCGCTGGACCGTCTCCACCCGCACCAGGCGGGCCGAGATGAGCAGCGCCACATAGGCCCGGCGCTCCCTCCACTGCAGGGCGATCGTCCGCCGCGCCCAGGTGCGCGCCAGGCGGCGCTCGCCGGAGGCGGCGTGGGCGAGGGCGATCTGGCCGTAGATGCGGGCCAGACCGGGCTTGTCGCCCTGGAACTCGGGGACCTTCTCCAGCAGGTAGGTGAGGGCGTCCACGATCATCTTCCAGCGGTCGGAGAACCACGACGACTGGTGCCAGTGGACGTTCACCAGCGGCTCCCGGATGGCCAGGATCCCGGTCTCCCGGGCGGCCCGCAGGAGCCACTCGTAGTCCTCGGCGTAGCTACCGGGGATGTGCTCGTCGACGAAGCCGATCCGGTCGAAGGCGGCCCGGGTGACGACCACGGTGGAGGGGTGGGCCTCCATCACCCGGGAGCGGAGCAGGTCCGACAGGGTGATGCGGTCGGAGGGGTAGACCCGGGGGGTCTGGCGGTCCTCGTAGCAGACGAAGATGCCGCTGGTGGCCACCTCGGCGCCCCGGTCCACGGCGGTGGGGGCGGCGGCGGCCAGGGCGGCGACCTGGCGGGAGAGCTTCTCGGGCAGCCACTCGTCGTCGTCGTCGCAGAGGGCGACCAGTTCGCCGGTGGTGGCGAGCACGCCCGAGTTGCGGGCCCCGGCCAGGCCGGGCGAGCGGTGGTTGGTGATGACGCGCAGCTCCCGGCCCTCGGGGATCTCGACGTCGATGGGGTGGGGCTCCGACTGGTCGAAGACGATCACCACCTCGATGGGGCCGTCGTAGCGCTGCTCCATGACCCGTCGGATCGCCCGTTGCAGCAGGACCGGGCGCTCGCGGGTGGCGATGACGACGCTGACCTTCGGCGGGTGGGCGGGGGAGGAGTCAGGCAGGGTGGTGCTCACTCGGATTCCTTCTTCCTGTTCGGACGGGAGTAGCCGTAACGGGCCTGGAGGGGGAGGGTGAGAGCCGAGACGACCTTGCGGTCGCGCTCGGGGAGCTTCTGGCGCCAGGCCTCGTCGAGGCGGAGGTCGAGGCGGCCCTGGTGGAAGCGCATGGGGTTGCCGGCCACGGTGTGGTCGACACCGAGGTCGACCCAGCTCTGGGGGACACCCCCGGGCCCCGGGCCTTCGTGGAGGAACGCCAGGTCCTCGGCGGAGCGGTCCTCGCCGGCGTGGGCCAGGATGCGCTCGACCGTGCCCCGGGGGTCGGCCAGGGCGGCCTCGTAGCGCAGCACCATGGTGTCGTCGATGACGCCGAAGGCGTCGAAGAGGAGGTTGTAGACCAGCCACTGCAGGCCCGAGCTGGAGGGGCGGTACACGGGCATGTACCCGGCTGCCCCTTCCGTATCGGGCACTTCCGGCTTCTTGACCTCCTTGGTCCACGAGTAGGCCACCCCCCGGGCGTCGCGCACCAGGTGCACGACCCGCAGGTCGAGGCCCGGGACCCGGCGCAGCAGGTAGGCGGTGGAGGCGTGCTTGGAGGCGTCGATCACGACCCGGTCGCCCGACACCTCCCGGATGCCCCGGTAGAGGCGGGACAGGGCGTCGGTGTAGCGGGCCAGGGCGCCGGTGGCACCCGGGCGCAGGCGGGGGGCGACCATGGCCGGGATGTAGCGGTTGCGGTCGATCTCGTGCTGGAGGGCGACCATCTCGGCCCCGTCGACCTGGTCCCAGCCCCCGTAGGCGGACTTGCCCACCCGGGTCCAGAAGTCACAGTCGGCGAAGGCGGCGCCGCAGCCGCAGAGCTGGTTCTCGACCAGGCCCCGCTGCCAGATGAACACGACCTCGCCGGCCGAGCAGAACCCCGGGATCTGGCCCAGGATGCGCTCCACCAGGGTCGAGCCGCTCCGGCCGAAACCCCCGATGTAGAGGAGCTTGACCGGCTCGGTGCCCTCGGGGGCGTTCATCGCGGGCGGATCAGACCGTCGACCAGCTGCTCGAAGCGGCGGACGGCGGCGGCGATCTCGTCGCCGGAGAGGGCGGGCTGGAAGGCCTCGGGGTTGGCCAGGGCGGCGTCGAGGAGGGTGTGCAGCTCGTCCTCGGAGCGGGCCAGGTGGATCTCGCCGATCTCGGCCATGCGGGCGGCGAAGCGGCACTGGTGGTCGTCGACGTGCTCGCCCAGGCCGCTCTGGCGGGGGACCACGATGGGCACCCGGCCGAGCCGGCGGGCGTCCATGATGGTGGCCGGACCGCCGTGGCACACGATGGCCACCGAGCGCTCCATGGCCTCGACCATCTCGTCGTAGCGGACGTAGTCGCGCCACTCGATGTGGACGGGCGGGGCGGACGTACCGCTCTGCACCAGGCAGGGCGCGCCCTCGTTGCGACCCGACGACACCCAGGCGTCGGCCCAGGCGACCAGCCGGTTGAAGGGGTGGTGGTCGGTGCCCACCGTCACGAACACGAGGTCACGGACCATTTAGAACAGCCTCCCCACGACCTGGCTCTTGGGGTAGAGCGGCTGCTGCTCGTCCCACTGGACCAGGAACAGATCGGAGAACGGGTAGCAGAGGCGCCCGGTCAGGGTGCGGGAGTCGATGCGGTCGTAGACCTCGAGGTAGACGGTCTTCATCCGCAGGGCCTTGGCCATGAGGAAGAAGGGGAAGGCCACGCCGGCGCCGGTGGAGACGACCACGTCGGGCCGGTAGCTGCGCAGCACCTTCCAGGACAGCTTGAGGTTGCGCAGCATGTTGGGGATGTTCCTGGTGGTGGGCTGGAAGGCCCAGGTCGTCCGCTCGCCCGCCAGCAACGAGAGCGCGTCAGGCTTCAGGAACGTGACCCACATGCGGTCGTGTCGCTCCCACCACGGCTTGAGCTGGTGCAGTTGGGCGAGGTGACCGCCCGACGAGCCGACGAGCAATGCTCTCATCGGGTTCATCATCGCTGGTGTCTCCTGGGGGGGAGTGGTTTTCCGGGGAGACGCGGCGGGGGACGGTCGCGACCGGCCCCTGTGACGCGCAGGTGAAGGTTCGACAAACACCGGTTCCGAACCTGTTTTGCCGGGGTCATCCCGGCCCGTCCATGAGCATCCGCCACTTCAGTGTGCACAGGCGTCACTATCACCACAAGACGGGAATCTGCGACAGGGAGGATGGATGGAACTTCGCCCGGTCGTCCGCACGCTCGGGATGGCCGTCGCGGTGAGCCTGGCCGGCGCCGCCTGCGGGGCCGGGACGCCGGCCGAGGTGGCCGCCCCGGTGGTGGAGAAGGCGGTCAGCGAGGCTCCGGCCGTGCCCGCCCGTCCGCTCGACCCGGTGGTGGGTGACACCGTCCCCGCCGGCGCCGGCAGCGTGGCCGTGCTGGCCACCGACCGCTTCGGCAGTGCCGGGCGCCTGTTCAACCCGCCCAAGGGCCGGGAGTACTACGCCGCCGAGGTGAAGGCGTGCTCCGGGGCCCACGAGCGGGGCCTGTCCTTCGCCCCCGGATACTTCCTGCTCGAGATGGCCGACAAGACCGTGGCCGATGCCAGCCTGGGCATCAAGCGCCCCGAGCTCCGGGCCGGCGAGATCCCGGCGGGCGGGTGCCTGGTGGGCTGGGTCACCTTCACCATCCCCGAGGAGGCGGAGCCCGCCTTCGTCGTCTACGACGGGCGCCTCAAATGGCGCGTTCCGCCCCCGGAGGACCCCAAGGCGAATTGATGGGCGAGGCCGGTAGGCTCGGCGTCCATGAGCGATTCCTTTGCCGCCGTGGAGGCCGTCGACCCGGCCCTGGCCGAGGTGCTGCGCCGGGAGGTGACCCGGCAGAACACCAACATCCAGCTCATCGCCTCGGAGAACTTCACCTCGCCGGCGGTGCTGGCCGCCCAGGGAAGCGTGCTGACCAACAAGTACTCCGAGGGTTACCCCGGAAAGCGCTACTACGGCGGGAACTACGTGGTCGACGAGGCCGAGGATCTGGCCCGGCGCCGCGCCTGCGAGCTGTTCGGGGCTGAGCACGCCAACGTCCAGCCCCACTCGGGGGCGAACGCCAACATGGGCGTCTACCTGGCCCTGCTGGAGCCGGGCGACAAGGTCATGGGGATGCGCCTCGACCAGGGCGGCCACCTCACCCACGGCTCGCCGGTCAACTTCTCCGGGCGGCTGTACCAGTTCGTGGCCTACGGGGTCGACCCCGAGACGGAGACCCTCGACTACGACGCCATCGCCCGCCTGGCCGCGGCCGAGCGACCCAAGGCCATCATCGCCGGCGCCACCGCCTACCCGCGGATCATCGACTTCGACGCCTTCCGGTCCATCGCCGACGAGGCCGGGTCGCTCCTCATCGTGGACGCCGCCCACATCGCCGGCCTCATCGCCGGCAAGGCCCACCCCTCGCCCCTGCCCGACGCCGACGTGGTCACCTTCACCACCCACAAGACCATGCGCGGCCCCCGGGGCGGCGCCA
>JBOGFE010000218.1:0-8555 GCA_050741935.1 Acidimicrobiia bacterium
GCCCAGAACCCCACCGGCGCCGCCTTCGACGCCCGCCGGGCCCGGGAGCTGCGCCAGGTCCTCGCCCGCCATCCGGCGACCGTGGTCGTGGAGGACGACCACGCCGGGCCGGTGGCGGGGGCCGGCCACCACAGCATCTGCGCCGGGCTGCGCAGCTGGGCCGTGGTCCGCTCCTACGCCAAGTCCCTCGGTCCCGACCTGCGGGTGGCGGTCCTGCGGGGCGATCCCACCACCGTGGCCCGGGTCGAGGGCCGCCAGGCACTGGGCACGGGCTGGGTCAGCCACCTCCTCCAGCAGTCCGTGGCCCGCCTGCTCACCGACCCGGCCACCGGCCGCCTCCTGCGGCGGGCGGCCACCACCTATTCCCGGCGCCGGCAGGCGCTGGTGGCGGCCCTGGCCACCCACGGCCTGACCGCCGCCCCCGGAGGCTCGGGACTCAACCTGTGGCTTCCCGTCTCCGAGGAGCAGTCGGCCGTGCGGGCGCTGCTGACGGCGGGGTGGGCGTTGGCGGCGGGCGAGCCCTACCGGCGCACGGCGGGGCCGGGCCTGCGGATCACGATCGCCACGGTCACCCCCGAAGAGGCCCGGGTCCTGGCTGCCGCCGTGGCCGCCACCCTGGCCCCCACCGGCCGCACCCGCACGGCCTGACCCACCTAGGGTCGGGCGGCGGCGATGACCGCTTCGGCCAGCTCGGGCCGGCAGATGATGAGGTCGGGGAGGTAGGGCGGCATCTGGTTGTAGATCAGGGGCGAGCCGTCGATCCGGGTGGCGTGGAGCCCGGCCGCCAGCGCCACCGCCACCGGGGCGGCCGAGTCCCACTCGTACTGGCCGCCGGCGTGGAGGTACAGGTCCGCCTCGCCCCGCACCACGGCCATCGCCTTGGCTCCGGCCGAGCCCATCTCCACCCGGACACAGCCCAACCGATCGGCCACCCGGTCGGCTTCGACGGGTGGCCGGGTCCGGCTCACCACCAGGCGGGGCGGGCCCTCCACCGCCGGCGCCGGAGCCGGCGGGGCGGCGCTGGAGAGCGTGAGGCCCAGGCCGGGCAGGGCCACCGCCCCCGCCACCAGGCCTTCGGGGGTGGCCAGGGCCACGTGGACGGCCCAGTCCGAGCGGCCCTCGGAGTACTCCCGGGTCCCGTCGAGCGGGTCGACGATCCAGGTGCGGGCGGCCGACAGGCGGGCCTCGTCGTCCGCCCCCTCCTCGGAGAGCACGGCGTCGTCGGGCCGTTCCTCGGTCAGGCGGCGCATGAGCAGCTCGTGGGACTGCCGGTCCCCCTCCTTCTTCAGCTGGGACTGGTCCAGCCCCTGCTCCGCCGCCTGACCCCGCAGCTCCATGAGCAGCCTCCCGGCCGCTTCGGCCAGGTCGACCGCCAGCTCGTCGTCACCCACGCGCTCCGTCCTTCCCTCGCCGGAAGCTCCGGTCTACCAGACCGGCACTCACCGGTGGACAAACTCAGTGCCGCCGGCGGCGCACCGGCGGCCGGTAGGGCCGGGACGCCGACCGGTCCGAGGACCACGGGGCGAACGGCGCCCGGGTCATGCCGGCCAGGGTGACCAGCACGGTGTCGTAGTTCACGCGCCAGCCGGCGAAATCACGCCAGGCCTGGTCGCGGTCCGGCTTCACCGGCAGGCCGTTGGCGGCCATCCGGTCGCAGGCGGCGTCGAACTCGTCCCGGGCGATGGAGATGGGCCCGTCGGGCTCGGGATCGGGGTCGTGGGGGATGCCGAAGAGGTCGGCGATCGTCCGCAGCGAGATGTAGCCCGTCCGGATGCACAGCTCGGCCGGGGGCGAGCGGGGTACATCCAGGGCGCTGCTGTAGAGGGCAGCCCCGTCGAGGACCACGCCGGCGGCCGTGACCCAGGAGCGGTCGGGCTGGGGGGAACGGAAGAAGGGGAGGGCGGAGAGCGAGGTGTGGGTCTCCTCCACCTCGACGAACCAGGTCGTCCACGGGACCCACACCTGGTCGTCGAGGCGGTCGAGGCCGTTGATGCGGTGGAACCGCTCGAGCATCTCGATGGCCCAGGGCGGTGTGCCGGCAAAGGCGGCCACCAGCGCCACCTGGACCTCCCGGCGGGAGAAGGCGCTGTACATGGAGGGCAGGTAGGTGATGAGGAGGGCGAGGAGGATCAGGCCGAAGACTGCCTCGGTGAAGGCGCAGATGGTGCTGGGCAGGTCGTGCACGCTGGCGAAGCCGAGGGTGAGCAGCGACGACCCGCTGGTGATGAACGCCTCCCGCAGGGGATGGGACCCCAGCGCCCAGAACACCGCCGTGTAGCCCACCAGCACCAGGGTGAGCCACACCACGGGGAGGGCGACCAGGGTGAGAGGGGCGTAGAGGGCGTAGGCCCGGTCGCGGTCCTCGTAGGTGCGGGCGAAGCGGGCCCGGGCCTCGAAGAGCTTGCGGGTGGCCAGGAACACCACCCGGGTGAGGCGGATGGGAACCCCCCGGGGGACCACCACCGTGCTCACCGCCGACAGGAACACGGCCACGACGACGAGGGCCCCGGCGACGAAGACGAGGATCTCGGTGGGGCTCACGGCCGACCAGTCTGGCGCGCCGGGCGCCGCCGGAGTCCTATCGCCCGAGGGGCCCGCCCATCGAGACGGTCAGCTCCCCGGGTGGGGACGGTCAACGCCGCCCCGGGCCAGCTCCTCGTACATTGCCCGTTCCGCGGCGGACACCTCCACCGTCTCGCCGTCCACCACCACCAGCGACCCTTGCAGGATCACGGGCACGCCATCGACCATGAGCTCCCGGCGCCGGGCCGCCAGATGGTCGGAGAGGGCCCGCACCAGCAGGCCGAGGCGCCCGACCGCCGGCGTGACGGGTGGCTCCACGCCTTCGGCCCGGGCGGCGCCGGCACACACCGGCCCGACGCAGGCGGCGACCAGGTCACCGCGGAAGGCGGCGCGCAGCTTCTCCTCGACGCCGACGGTGGCGGCCAGGGCGAACAGGCCCCGCACGGCGGGGGCGCTGGTGAAGACGACGGCGTCGAGGCGCCCGTCACAGGCGGCGGCGACGAGGCGCAGGGCCGGGGCCGGGTCGGCCGGAGGCCGCCACCGGTAGACGGGGACCTCGATGACATCGGCTCCGGCGTCGCGCAGCACCGCACACAGCTCGAGGCCGGCGTCGCCGTGGAGCTGCACCACCACCCGCTGGCCGGCCACACCTTCTTCGAGGAGGGCCGCCGTGAGCTCGTCGAGCCGCTCGTTCTTCGCCTGGCGGGTCACGGTGAGGCCGGCGGCGCCCACGGCGCCGGCTGCCTTCGGCCCCCGGGCGAGGATGCGGCCGGCCGAGGCCAGGGCGGCGCGCAGGTCGTCACCCGACCTCCAGGTGTCGGCGGCCCCGAACCAGGCCCGCATGCCGATCCCGGTGACGGCCACCACCACGTGCGGCGGCCGGGAGATCAGGTCGGCGGTGGCGGCCCGGAGGGTGGCGTCGTCGTGGAGGTACTCGGTGGACAGGGTGGGGCCGTGGACGACGGCGGCCCCGCGCCGGGTGAGCAGGTCGGCCAGCTCCTCCCGGCGGCGGTCGGCGGTCACACCGACCGTGTAGCCGGCCAGGGGCGGAAGCGTGGGTGTCACACCGAAGCGTGGGCCAGGCTCGGGATCCGGTCGGTGGCGAAGCTCTTGCGGAGGTAGAAGAACCAGGTGGTGGCGGCGAAGACGACGTAGGAGGCCAGGAAGACCTGGAGGGCGGGGATCGACCAGTCCGCGTGCTGGGCGGCGACGGCCACCTTCTCCGCCGGGGTGGCGGCCGCCTTGACCAGGGCGGCCACATCCAGGTTGGCCTGGCGGAGGATCACCTGGATGAGGAAGCCGCCGAAGGCGCCGATGGCGCCGGCGATACCGATGACGGCGGCGGCCTGCTGCTTGAAGTTCACGGCCAGCTCCTTCGGGTCGATGTCCCGGGCGGCCGCTTCCTGGCGGCCCAGGGTGGCGAAGATGGCCGGGATCATCTTGTAGGTCGACCCGTTCCCCATGCCCACCAGCATGAAGATAGCCATGTAGGAGGCGAAGAAGAGGGGGAAGCTGCGGTCGGAGACGCCGGTGATGGCGGTGGCGGTGAACACGGCCGAGCCGAGGAAGGCCCCCAGCGTGACTCTGGCCCCGCCCACCCTGTCGGACAGCCAGCCGCCGAGCGGCCTCGAGACCGAGCCGATCAGCGCGCCCAGGAAGCCGAGCCCGGCCAGGTAGGTGGCGATGAACGGGTGGTCGATCAGGAACTCCGGGAAGGTGGTCTTGATGACCAGCGGCAGGGCGAAGGAGTAGCCGATGAACGAGCCGAAGGTGCCGATGTAGAGGAAGGACATGACCCAGGTCTGCCGGTTCCTGAGGGCGGTGACGTAGGGCTTCTTGTCCGCCCTGGCCTGGGTGAGGCTGTCCATGTACCGCCAGGCGCCGAAGGCGGCGAGGGCGATGAGGGGCAGCCACATGAGCCCGGCGTTGGCCATGTGCACCTGGTGCTGGGGCAGCTTCACCGCCGCCGCCGGGACGCCGATGATGATGGCCAGCGGCACCAGCAGCTGGGCGGCGGCCACGCCCAGGTTGCCCCCGGCGGCGTTGAGGCCGAGGGCCAGGCCCTTCTTCCGCTCGGGATAGAAGAAGGAGATGTTGAACATCGACGAGGAGAAGTTGCCGCCGCCGAAGCCGGCGGTGGCGGCGCAGAGCAGCAGGACCCAGAACTGGACACCGTGGCTCTGGCCCGCCAGCCAGCCGCTCGGCACGACGACCGCCAGCAGCAGAGCGGGGATGACCAGGAGGCCGGCGCTGATGGCCGTCCACGTCCGGCCGCCGAAGCGGGGCACGGCGAAGGTGTAGGGCAGCCGCAGGAACGAGCCGATCAGGTTGGGGACGGCGGTCAGCCAGAACAGCTCGGGCACCGACATGGCGAGCCCGATGTTCCCGAGGTTGATCACCACGATCGTCCACAGCACCCAGACGCTGAACCCGAGGTGCTCGGCGAAGATCGACCACATCAGGTTCTTGGCCGCGATCTTCTTGCCGGTGGTCTCCCAGAAGGTGGCGTCCTCCGGTTCCCAGTGGCTGATCCAGGGGTCCCGGCGGGCCTTGGGAGCCTCGGCTTCGGGGGCGGGCAGGGCGATGTCGGCGTCGATGGTCTGGCTCATGCCCAGAACCTAGAGAGCGTTCGTACCTCCTTCCTTTTCGCCATTGTTTCGACCGTGGGAAGAGACGCTTTCCCTCCGCGGTGGCGCAGGCGGATCGCCGGCCGCCCCGTGAAGGAACCTTTCTCACACCGTTAACAACCAGGCAACGCCCTCGGAAGAAGGCGCCGCTGGACTGGGAGCCAATGTCCTCCCAGCCGCAGGAGCCGATGTCCGCCCAGCCGAGGAAGGTCCTGAGATGAGCCCGCGCCGGACCCTGGTGATGGCCGGCCATGGCATGGTCGGCCACAAGCTGCTCGAGCTGCTGGCCGAGCGCGACGCGGGTGAGCAGTGGCGCATGGTCGTCTTCTCCGAGGAGCCCCACGCCGCCTACGACCGGGTCGGACTGACCTCGTACTTCGACGGCCGGACGGCGGACGACCTCTCCGTCGTCGCCCCCGACTTCTTCACCCCCGACACCCGGGTGCTCCATGTGAACGACCGGGTGACCTCCATCAACCGGGCCAAGCGCCACGTCATCTCGGCCTCCGGCGTGGAGGAGTTCTACGACATCCTGGTGCTGGCCACGGGTTCGTATCCGTTCGTCCCCCCGTTACCCGGCAAGGACGCCCACGGCTGCTTCGTCTATCGCACGCTGGAGGACGTCGCCGCCATCGAGGAGTGGGCCGCCGGCTGCCGCACCGGAGCGGTCATCGGTGGCGGCCTCCTCGGCCTGGAGGCGGCCGGAGCCCTGCGCCGCCTCGGGCTCGACACGCACGTGGTGGAGTTCGCCCCCCGCCTCATGCCCGTCCAGGTGGACGACGGCGGGGGAGGGGTGCTCCGCCAGCGGATCGAGGAGCTCGGGGTCCACGTCCACACCGGCATGCAGACCACCGACGTCCTCACCGACAAGAAGGGCCGGGCCCGGGCCCTGCGCTTCAAGGACCACGAGGACATCGACGTCGACATCGTCGTCTTCTCGGCCGGGATCCGACCCCGGGACGATCTGGCCCGCGCCGCCAAGCTCGAGGTGGGGGAGCGGGGCGGGATCGTGGTCGACGAGGCCCTGCGCACTTCCGACCCGGACATCTGGGCGCTGGGCGAGTGTGCCCTGGTGGGCGGGCGCATCTACGGGCTGGTGGCACCGGGTTATGAGATGGCCCGGGTCCTGGCCGACCGCCTGTGCGGTGGGGATTCCACCTTCACCGGGGCGGACATGTCCACCAAGCTGAAGCTGCTGGGGGTCGACGTGGCCAGCTTCGGCGACGCCCACGGCGCCGCCGAGGGCTCCCAGTCAGTGGTCCTCACCGACCCCATCGCCGGCGTCTACAAGAAGCTGGTGGTGGTCGACGGGCGGATCACCGGCGGGATGCTCGTGGGCGACGCCGCCCTCTACGGGACACTGGCGGCCATGGCCCGGGGCGACATGCCCACCCCGGAGCAGCCCGGGCTCCTCATCGCCGGCGACGGCACCGGCGCCATCGGCGTGGAGGGTCTGGGTGGGGCCGCCACCGTCTGCTCCTGCAACAGCGTGTCCAAGGACGCGATCGTCGCCGCCATCACCGGGGGAACGACCGACATCCCGGGACTCAAAGCCTGCACCAGGGCGGGGACGGGCTGTGGGGGTTGCGTGCCGCTGGTCACCGAGATCCTGAAGGCCGAGCTGAAGAAGGCCGGCGTGGTGGTGACCAACAACCTCTGCGAGCACTTCGCCTACACGCGTCAGGAGCTGATGGACATCGTCGTCGTCCAGCGGGTGACGAGCTTCTACGAGCTCCTGGCTTCCCACGGCACCGGCCGGGGCTGCGAGATCTGCAAGCCGGCGGTGGCCAGCATCATCGCCTCGCTCTCCCTGGCCGGGCACATCCTCGACGGCGAAGGCGCCGCGCTCCAGGACACCAACGACCACTTCCTGGCCAACCTGCAGAGGAACGGGACCTACTCGGTGGTGCCCCGGGTGCCCGGGGGCGAGATCACCCCCGATCAGCTCATCGCCCTCGGGGAGGTGGCCAAGGAGTTCGGCCTCTACACCAAGATCACCGGCGCCCAGCGCATCGACCTGTTCGGTGCCCGGGTGGAGGATCTCCCCGCCATCTGGCGCCGCGTGGTCGACGCCGGCATGGAGTCGGGCCATGCCTACGGCAAGGCGCTGCGCACGGTGAAGTCGTGCGTGGGCACGACCTGGTGCCGCTTCGGGGTGCAGGACTCGACCACGATGGCCATCAAGATCGAGCTCCGCTACCGGGGGCTGCGGGCGCCCCACAAGGTGAAGTGCGCGGTGTCGGGCTGCGTGCGGGAGTGCGCCGAGGCGCAGGGCAAGGACATCGGCGTCATCGCCACCGAGGCGGGCTGGAACCTCTTCGTGTGCGGCAACGGCGGGATGCGGCCCCAGCACGCCGTGCTGCTCGCCGCCGACCTCGACGAGGACACCCTCATCCGCTACATCGACCGCTTCTTCATGTTCTACATCCGCACCGCCGACCGCCTGGAGCGCACCGCCACCTGGCTCAACAAGCTCGAGGGCGGCATCGACTACGTGCGCCGGGTGGTGATCGACGACGCCCTCGGCATCTGCGCCGAGCTGGAGGCCGACATGGCCCGCCACGTCGACACCTACGAGTGCGAGTGGAAGGCGACCATCGAGGACCCCGTGCGTATGGCCCGCTTCCGGCCCTTCGTGAACGCCGACGAGCGCGACCCCAGCGTCGTGTTCGTGGAGGAGCGGGGCCAGCCCCGGCCCGTCACCGCCGCCGAACGCGCCCAGGGCCTCGGCGTCCCCGTGCTCCTCAAGACTCGGGGTGTCCCCGCAGACCCCCGGGGTCGGGGTGTCCCCGTGGACCCCCGGGGTCGGGGTGTCCCCGTAGACCCCCGGGGTCGGGGTGTCCCCGTAGACCTCCGGGAGCGGAAACGATGACCGCGGGGGGGACCCAGGTGTGGGTCGACGTGTGCGCCTTCGACGATCTCGTGCCCGACCGGGGGGTCTGCGCGCTGGTGGACGGTGAGCAGGTGGCGATCTTCCGGGTCTCGCCCACCGACGACCTCTACGCCCTCTCCAACTACGACCCCTTCAGCGGCGTCCATGTGCTGTCCCGGGGGATCGTCGGCTCGAAGGGCGACATCCCCAAGGTGGCGTCCCCCATCTACAAGCAGAACTTCGACCTGCGCACCGGGACCTGCCTCGACAAGCCCGAGGTCTCCGTACCGGCCTGGGCCATCCGGCGCCGCCACGCCCGGGTGGAGGTCGCCCGCCCTTGACCCCCACGGCGACGACGGAGACAGGCCGCAGACCGGGCCTGCTGACCCTGATCGGCGAGTGCCTGGCCGAGCAGTCCGACCTCAGGGCGGTGGAGCGCTTCTCCAGCCGCCACGACGCCGGCCTTCTGCCCGAGGCCGGCCGGTGGCGGGACCTCCTCCCCGCCACCGGTCCCGGTCCGGGCCAGCAGTACG
>JBOGFE010000219.1:0-3794 GCA_050741935.1 Acidimicrobiia bacterium
CGGCCGGATGCCCCTCGACGAGCCCCGGGCCGTGGCCCTGCGCAAGCCGCCGGCCTACTCGCCGGCGGAGATCGCCGACCTCGCCGCCTACGTGGCCTCCCTCGGGCCCGGCCCGGCCATCCCCGACGTGGACCCCGACTCCGGCGACCTGGCCCTGGGCGGCCAGGCCTACACGGCCAACTGCGCCGCCTGCCACAACTCGGCCGGCTCGGGGGGTGCCCTGGGCCAGGCCGTGTTCGCCCCCGGGGTGCGCCAGGCCACCCCGGTCGAGATCGCCGAGGCCACCCGCATCGGCCCGGGGGCGATGCCCGTGTTCGGTCCCGACACCCTCGATGCCCACGCCGTCGACTCGGTGGTGCGCTACCTGCTCCACCTGCGGAACGCCACCGACCGCGGCGGTGCCCCCCTGGGCCGGCTGGGACCCGTCCCCGAGGGTCTGGTGGCGTGGCTGGTGGGGCTCGGGCCCATGCTCCTGGCCGCCTTCTGGATCGGAACCCGCCAATGACCGAGCGTCGCATCGCCCTCGCCCTGGTGGTCTCCACCCTGGCCGCCCTGGGCCTGACGGCCGTCTACGTCAGCGGCGGCCAGCCCCAGTGGGAAGGCCTGCTGCTCGGCATCAGCCTCGGTGGGGTGGGCATCGCCGTCCTCCTGTGGGCCCGCCACCTGTTCCCCGACGAGGAGGTGGTGGCCGAGCGGCCCCAGCTCGGCTCGCCCCGGGACCTCGACGACTTCCGGGCCAGCCTGGAGGCCGGCGAGCGCAGCTTCGCCCGGCGCAAATTCCTCTCGCGGCTGCTGGCCACCAGCCTGGGGGCCCTGGGGCTGGCCGCCCTCTTCCCCATCCGCTCGCTCGGCCCGAGCCCGGGCCGCGACCTGTTCCGTACCGCCTGGCGGCGGGGCTCGCGCCTGGTCACCGAGGACGGCCGGCTCCTGCGCCCCGGCGACCTGGAGGTGGGCGGCGTCCTCACCGTCTTCCCCCAGGGCCACACCGACGCCGAGGACAGCGCCACCCTGCTCATCCGGGTCGAGCCCGAGCTGCTCCGGCTGCCGCCGGAGCGGGCCGGCTGGGCCCCGGACGGCCATATCGCCTACTCCAAGATCTGCACCCACGTCGCCTGTCCCGTCGGCCTCTACCAGGAGACGGAGCACCGCCTCCTCTGCCCCTGCCACCAGAGCACCTTCGAGGTGCTCCACGCCGCCCGGCCCGTGTTCGGCCCCGCCACCCGGCCATTGCCCCAGCTGCCCCTGGCCGTGGACGGCGAGGGTTACCTGGTGGCCCGCTCCGACTATCCCGAGCCCATCGGACCCGCCTTCTGGAACCGGGAACGGGACGACGTGACGTGATCCAGCGCCTGGCCCGGTGGGTCGACGACCGGTTGGGGGTGGCCCGCTTCGCCAACGCCGCCGTCAACCGGATCTTCCCCGATCACTGGTCGTTCATGATCGGCGAGATCGCCCTCTACTGCTTCGTGATCCTCCTGGCCACGGGCGTGTTCCTCACCTTCTTCTTCGAGGCGTCGGCCCGGGAGGTCGTCTACCAGGGGCCCTACGCGCCCTTGCGCGGCATCGAGATGTCGGCCGCCTACCGGTCGGGGCTCCAGCTCAGCTTCGAGGTCCGGGCCGGGCTGGTGATGCGCCAGATCCACCACTGGGCCGCCCTGGTGTTCATCGCCGCCCTCGTGGTCCACCTCATGCGGGTGTTCTTCACCGGCGCCTTCCGCCGGCCCCGGGAGCTGAACTGGCTGGTGGGCGTGACCCTGCTGGTGCTGGCCATCGGCAACGGGTTCTTCGGCTACTCCCTCCTCGACGACCTCCTGTCGGGGACGGGCGTGCGGGTGGCCTACTCCATCGCCCTGTCCGTGCCCGGGGCCGGGCCGGCCCTGGCCTTCCTGTTCTTCGGCGGCGAGTTCCCCGACCCGGCCATCATCCCCCGGTTCTTCGTGATGCACGTCCTGTTGATCCCGGCGCTGATCGTCGGCCTCCTCTCCGTCCACCTCGGCATGGTCTGGCGCCAGAAGCACACCCAGTTCAAGGGACCGGGGCGCCGGGAGGACAACATCATCGGCTCCCGGCTGTGGCCGGCGTACGCCACCAAGTCCCTCGGGCTGTTCCTGATCGTCACGGCCGTGCTCTGCGCCCTCGGAGGTCTGGCCCAGATCAACCCCGTGTGGATCTACGGGCCCTTCGCCACCCAGCTCTCGACCACGGCCGTCTCCTCGGCCTCCCAGCCCGACTGGTACATGGGCTGGGTCGACGGGGCCCTGCGGCTCATGCCGGCCTGGGAGATCCGGGCCTTCGGCTTCACCGTCCCCAACCCGTTCTTCCCCGGGGTGCTCCTGCCCGGGCTGACCTTCACCGGGATGTACCTGTGGCCCTTCCTGGAAGCCCGCTTCACCCGCGACCGGGCCGCCCACAACCTGCTCGACCGGCCCCGGGACGCTCCGGTGCGCTCCGCCATCGGGACCTCGGTGTTCGCCTTCTACGTGGTGCTCTTCCTGGCCGGGAGCAACGACATCCTGGCCTCGCTGCTCCAGGTCTCACCGGAATCCATCACCGCCACCTTCCGGGTGCTCGTCTTCGTCCTGCCCGCGGCGGTGTTCTGGCTCACCCGGCGCATCTGCCGGGAGCTGGCCGTCCGGGCCGGCCGGCCGCCCGAGCCGCCCGTCCACAAGGTGGTGCGCACGCCGGCCGGTGGCTACGACGTGGTGGAGGAGGCGAGGCCGGGAGAACTACGGCAATGAAGGGGGCGGGAGACCGGGCCGGGGAGCTCACTTCAGAACGCCGCCGCCGGAGGTTCCTTGGCCCTGGTCGCGCCGGCAAAACCGGACAAATCCGACCGGCCCAAGCGAACTGTGCGCCGCAAAGCACCGCTGAGGCCATCTCCGGCGCACAGTTCCTCCAACCCCCCTCCCGCGACGTCGACCACCGCCGCGGTGTCGTTTCAGCACGCCGTTCTGAAGTAACCCCCAGCGCACGAACCCCCCCATCCCCTTCACTGCCGCCGTTTCTCGTACCGCGCCGGCGCCGCCCGCGCCCGTTAACCCCCGGCGTGCCCCCGGCCCCGTTGCGACTCCGCCGCCAGGCCCGCCCCACCGATGACGAGCAGGGCCAACCCCGGCACGGCCAGCCATCGGGAGAACACGAGGAAGAACCCGATGAGGGCGGCGCCCACGCCCAGGATGGCGGGCCAGGGGCTGCGGGCGGGGAAGACGCCCACCTCGCCGGCGCCCTCGGGGGGGGTGGCGTCGCGGTCCTCGGGCCGGTCCCCCACCTGCTTGGCCAGCCGGTAGAGGTAGGCGCCCAGGAACACCAGGGCGAGCACGGTCGCCACCAGGGCCGTGAACCCCCCGTGCTCGGCCGCCGCCAGCCCGTACCAGGCCGTGAACGGCACCAGGAACAAACCCAGCCCCCCCATGACGACGGCCGCGACCTTCACAGCCCGCCGCATCCCGAGGTGTGTGCACCGGGGCCGCTCAGAGCGGCACAACTGCGCGCGCCTCCGGTCGCCGAGCAGCTCACCCCCCGCCCTCCCCGGGTTCGCTCACTCTGCCTTTGCCTTTCGCGTCCAGGTGGGGGTGGCGGGCGTCGAAGGCGGGGCGCTCGGAGCGGATGGGGGGGAGGACGTCGAAGTTGAGGGGCGGCGGGGGCGAGGAGGTGGCCCACTCGAGGGAGTTGCCACCCCAGGGGTCGGGGCCGGCGGGCGCGCCCCGGCGGCGGGAGCGGGCCAGGTTGACCAGGAACAGGAGGACCCCCAGGGTGGTGAGGCCGTGGGCGGCGCTGGAGACCAGGTTGAGGGT
>JBOGFE010000220.1:0-9526 GCA_050741935.1 Acidimicrobiia bacterium
CGCCGCTCCGGAGCAGGGCGGCGGCCGCGTCGAGATCGGGGTCGCCGGTGGGCGCGCCGCCGGCCACGGCATCGACCAGCCGTCGGGCCAGGGCACCGGCGCCACCCGGGGCGGGACGCAGACGCACCCGGGCATGACGGGAGAGGCCGTGGTCGAGCGCGGCCAGGTCGATCAGCGGCACGCCGAGGTCCACCACCGCCCGGCGCACCCGGAGGTACCCGACCGGGAGCTCCTCCTTCAGGTCGGGCCCGAGGAACACGATGGCCCGGGCGGTGTCGGCGTCGGCGATCAGGGCCCGGGGCAGGCCGCAGACGACCTCGGCCGGGAGCCCGTCGCCCAGCTGGCAGTCGACGTTGTCGGTGCGGAGCACGCCCTTGGCGAAGCGGGCCCACACGTAGGCGTCCTCGTTGGTGCCCCGGGCCCCCCCGATGACACCCACCGATGCCGGGCCACCGGCGGCCAGCGCCGATCGCAGGCCGGCGGCGACGTCGTCGAGGGCCCCGGGCCACGTGGCCGGCGCGAAGTCGGAGCCGGTCCCGCGGACCAGCGGCTCCGTGAAACGGTCGGCGGCGTGGATGAAGTCGATCCCGAAGCGGCCCTTGTCGCACAGCCAGCCGTGGTTGATGGGCTCGGAGTCGACGCCGAGGGCCCGGACCAGGCGGTTGGCCGAGGACTGGAGGGCGAGGCGGCAGCCCATGGTGCATCCCGTGCACGACGACTCCACCGAGGACAGGTCCCAGGGCCGGGCCTTGAACCGGTAGGGGGCGGCGAGCAGGGCGCCGACCGGGCAGATCTGGACGGTGTTGCCGGAGAAGTAGGAGCGGAAGGGCTGGTCGGGGAAGTTGAGGACCTGCATGTCCCCGCCCCGCTCCACGAAGGTGATGAGCGGGTCGCCGGCCACCTCGTCGGCGAAGCGGGTGCAGCGGGCGCAGAGGATGCAGCGTTCGCGGTCGAGGAGCACGAGATCGGAGATGGGGATCGGCTTGGCGAAGTGGCGCTTCTCCTCCACGAAGCGGGTCTCGCCCGGGCCGAAGCCGAAGGTGAGGTCCTGGAGCGGGCACTCGCCGCCCCGGTCACAGACCGGGCAGTCCAGGGGGTGGTTGATCAGGAGGAACTCCAGGACGCCCTCCTGGGCCTTCTTCACCGCCGGGCTGTCGGTGGTCACCACCATCCCGTCGCTCACGGTGGCGGTGCAGGCCGGCGGCAGGCCCCGCTGGCCCTCGATCTCCACCAGGCACATGCGGCACATGCCCACCGGCTTCATGCGCTCGTGCCAGCAGAACCGGGGGATGTAGACCCCGTGGTCCTGGGCGACCTTGATGACCAGCTCGCCCGCCTCGGCCTCGACCTGACGGCCGTCGATGGTGACGTTCACGCGACCAGGCATGCGCCTTCCTTCACGTGGGCGTCGACCTCGGACCGGAAGAACTTGTTGAGGGAGACGATGGCGGACACGGCGCTGGGCCCGAGGGGGCAGATGGTGGTCTGGGAGAAGGGGGCGTTGAGCCCGGGGGAGATGTTGTCGCCCACGTCGAGCAGCAGGTCGAGGTCCTCGGGCCGGCCCTCGCCGTGCTCGATGCGGTAGAGCACCTTCTCGATCCACCCCGTCCCCTCCCGGCACGGGGTGCACTTGCCGCAGGACTCGTGGGCGAAGAACTTGGCCAGACGCAGGGCGACCCGCACCGGACAGGCGTCCTGGTTGTAGACCATGACGGCCCCGGACCCCAACATGACCCCGAACTCCTTGGTGACGAGGTCCATGTCCAGCGGTACGTCGAGGTGCTCGTCGGTGAGCCACTGGGAGCTGGCCCCGCCGGGGATCAGGAACTTGACCGGGCCGGGCCCGGCCAGGCCGCCCCCGAGGTCGTCGATCAGCTGGCGGAAGGTGAGTCCCAGCTCCAGCTCGTAGTTGCCCGGCTGCCGGACGTTCCCCGACAGCGAGAAGATCCGCGTGCCCCGGGAGCGGTCGACACCCATGACGGCGTACCACTCGCCCCCGCCGGTGATGATGGCCGGCAGCGTGGCCAGGGTCTCCACGTTGTTCACCACGGTGGGCTTGGCGTAGAGCCCGGCGATGGCGGGGAAGGGTGGCCGGATGCGGGGCATGCCCCGCTCCCCTTCCAGGCTCTCCAGCAGGGCCGTCTCCTCCCCGCAGATGTAGGCACCGGCGCCCCGGTGGACGGTGACCTCGAGGGCGTAGCCCGAGCCCATCACGTCCGGGCCGATCAAGCCGGCGGCGAGCGCCTCGGCCACGGCGGCGCGCATCCGGTCGGCCCCCAGCGCGAACTCGCCCCGCACGTAGACGAAGGCGTGGTGGACACCGAGGGCGAAGCTGGCGATGGCGATCCCCTCGATGAGCTGATGCGGATCGCGCTCGATCAGCATCCGGTCCTTGAACGTCGAGGGCTCGGCCTCGTCGCAGTTCACCACCAGGTAGCGGGGCTCCACGCCGGCGGGAAGGAACGACCACTTGGTGGCCGTGGGGAACCCGGCCCCGCCCCGGCCCCGCAGGCCGGAGGTCTTGACCTCCTCGGCGATGGCGGCCGGCTCCATCGAGAGCGCCTTGCGCAATGCCTCGTAGCCGCCGGTCTGCCGGAAGCGCTCGAGCGTCCAGGAGTCGTCGGGAAAGTCCCTCAGCCGCTTGGTGATGATGCGGGTCTCGGTGGCCGGAGCCGTCATAGGCCTCGACCGCCGGCCGGTGGGGAGACTCTGTTCTCCCCTGATGGTCCCCGGGGCATGCGCTCGCCGGACTTGTAGGCGTCGACGATGCGCTCGGCCTCGGCCGGGGTCATCCGCTCGTGGAACTCGTAGTTGACCTGCATGACCGGCGCCCCGTCGGAGGCGGCCAGGCACTCGACCTCTTCCACCGTCACCTCGGGGTCGTCGGCGTAGCTGCGCCGGAGGTGCTCGAGCAGCTCGGGTCCGCCGTTGACCAGGCACGAAACGCTGGTGCAGACCGAGACCAGGAGGCGCCCGCAGGGTTCGCGCTTGTACATGGAATAGAAGGAGCACACCCCGAACACCTCGGCGGCGGAGAGCTCCAGGTAGGCGGCCACCTCGGTCATGCCGTCCTCGGTGACGTGGCCGTCGCGCTCCTGGACGGCGTGCAGCAGCGGCATCAGGGCGGAACGGGAGCGCGGGTAGCGGGCGATGATCTCTTCGGCACCGGGAATCCCCGGGGCTCCCCGCAACCCGGAAGTCATCGGTCGACGTCTCCCATGATGGGGTCGATGCTGGAGATGATGGCGATGCCGTCGGCCACCAGGGCGCCCTTGATCATGGTGGGCATGGTCTGGAGGTTGTAGAAGCTGGCCCCCCGGATGTGCACCCGGTAGGGGCGGCCCGTCCCGTCCGACACCAGGTAGCAGCCGAGCTCGCCCCGGGGGTTCTCCACGGCCACGTAGACCTCGCCGGGCGGGACCTTGAAACCCTCGGTGAAGAGCTTGAAGTGGTGGATGAGGGCTTCCATGGACTCGTCGATGCGGGGCCGGGGGGGCGGGGTGACCTTGCGGTCCTGGATGCGGTAGTCGCCGGCCGGCATCCGCTCCAGGCACTGGCGGACGATGCGCAGGGACTCGCCCACCTCGTGGAGCCGGATCCGGTAGCGGTCGTAGGTGTCGCCGTTCTCGGTGTAGATGACGTCGAAGTCGACCTGGTCGTAGGCCAGGTAGGGCTGCGCCTTGCGCAGGTCCCAGGGCATCCCGGTGGAGCGCAGGATGGGCCCCGACGCCCCGAGCGCCAGCGCCTGGGCGGTGGTGATGACGCCGATCCCCACCGTGCGCTCCATCCAGATGGGGTTCTCGGTGAGCAGCTCGTCGTACTCCTCGATGCCCTCGGGGACGACATCGCACATCTCGGCCACGTCCTCCTCCCACCCGGGAGGAAGGTCGGCGGCGACGCCGCCGGGGCGGATGTAGTTGTGGTTCATCCGCAGGCCGGTCACCTTCTCGAAGAAGGCGAGGACCAGCTCGCGCTCCCGCCAGCCGTAGAGCATCATCGAGATGGCCCCCAGGTCCATCCCGTTGGTGGCCAGGAACAGGAGGTGGGAGGAGACCCGGTTCAGCTCGCACATGAGCATCCGGATCCACGTCGCCCGGAGCGGAACCTCGATGTCGAGCAGGCGCTCCACGGCCATGGAGAAGGCCAGCTCGTTGAACAGCGGGGCGGCGTAGTCCATGCGGGTGACGTTGGTCGGGCCCTGGACGTAGGTGAGCTGCTCGCCCGTCTTCTCCATCCCGGTGTGGAGGTAGCCGATGACCGGCTTGGCCCGGAGCACGGTCTCCCCGTCGAGCTCGAGCACGACCCGCAGCACGCCGTGGGTGGAGGGGTGCTGGGGCCCGAGGTTGATGACCATCGTCTCGTCGGACTCCGGCCACGCCTCCGGGCCGAGCACCAGGTCGGTGGGGTTCTCGATGCTCATGTCGACACCACGCCGGGTCTCATAGGGGGCGGGGGGCCTCCTTGAACTGCACGGGCACCCGGGCGGGGAAGTCGTCCTTGCGCAGCGGGTGGCCCTCCCACTCGTCGGGCATCATCAGGCGGGTCAGGTCGGGATGGCCGGCGAAGGGAACGCCGAGTAGATCCCACACTTCCCGCTCCGGGAGCTCGGTACCCGGATAGACGTCGAAGAGGCTCTCGACGGCGACCCCGTCGGGCACCTGGCAGATGGCCCGCAGCCTCAGGTTCCGGGAGTAGGACAAGAAGTTCGCCACGACCTCGAAGCGCTCCGGGACGACCCCCGGGGGGAGCATCCGGTGGGGGCGGAGCAGCTGGTCGACGGCCGTGATGTCGGAGCACTGCTCGTAGCCGCCCTCGTCCCGCAGCCACCGGGCCAGCGACCCCCAGTCTCCCCGGTCGACGTAGAGCACGGCCTGGCCGTGGGAGTCGACCAGGACCGCGTTCGGGAAGTGGCCGAGGGCGTCCGCCCCCGGCCCGGGGCGCGGGGTGTCCCCGATATCCCCGGGGCGCGGGGTGTCCCCGATATCAGTGTCTTTCTTGTGCATTTCTTCACGAGCGGTGTCGTCGGTCATCGCCTCGAGGGGAGCGGGGAGGTCACGCCGAACGGGGGGTGGGCTCTTCGATCTGAAGGCCGGCGCCCTGCCCGGGACGGCGGACGATCTCGCCGCGTCGGATCAGATCGTGGAGGGTGAGGATACCGTGCATCAGGGTCTCGGGACCGGGGGGACAGCCGGGAACGTAGACGTCGACGGGAACGACCTGATCGACGCCCTGGACGATGGCGTAGTTGTTGAACATGCCGCCCGAGGAGGCGCACACGCCCATCGAGATGACCCACTTCGGCTCGACCATCTGGTCGTAGATCTGGCGCAGGACGGGAGCCATCTTCTGACTCACGCGCCCGGCCACGATCATCAGGTCGGCCTGGCGGGGGCTGGCCCGGAAGACCTCCATCCCGAATCGGGACAGGTCGTAGTGGGCGGCCCCGGTGGCCATCATCTCGATGGCACAGCAGGCCAGACCGAAGGTGGCGGGCCACACCGAGTTCCGCCGGGCCCACTTGACCAGGTCTTCCAGCCGGGTGGTCAGGAACGACTGGTTGAGGGCCTCCAGGCCCATCTCAGGCCGCCTCCCCGGTCTCCGGCTCCTCGGGGGGCGGCGAGTCGGGTTGCGGTCGGGGCCAGCCCGAGGCACGCAACACCGGGGCGATCACGCGCTCGCCGACCCGGCGGGCCGGGCCCCAGTCCAGCGCCCCGGCCGAGAGCACATAGGCGTAGGCGACCACCACCGCGACCAGGAACAGGCCCATCTCCACCAGCCCGAAGATCTCGAGCCGCCGGAAGATGACGGCCCAGGGATAGAGGAAGACCAACTCGATGTCGAAGATGATGAAGACCATCGCCACCAGGTAGAACTTCACCGGGAAGCGTTCGGCGGGCTCGTGGTCGGGGACGATCCCGCACTCGTAGGGGGCGAGCTTGGCCGACGTGGGCCGGCGGGGCGCCAGGAGCGATGAGGCGGCGAAGGACGCGGCCGCGAACCCGGTGGCCAGCACCAGCATGACGAGAATGGGGAGATACTCGATCAGGGGCCCGAGGCTATCGCTCGCAGCGACAGGGCGCGAAAACTGTCAGGGCTCCGGACCGAGGGCCACGAGACGCTCCACCAGCTTGTAGGCGGCTTCGGCCGGGCCGATCTCGTCGGGGCGCAGCATGTTCGACATGATGCGCAGGACCCACTCCATCAAGCTGCGCGAGCGGATCCCGACGCGGGTCAGCTCCCGCATGACGATGGGGTTCCCGATGGCCCGCACGAAGGCCCGGGCCACCCGGAAATAGAGGCCGTAGGCGTCGTTCAGCCGGGCCGGGTAGCGGGACAGGGCGAGGCCGTCGCCGGTCCTGATGGCCTCGTCGAGGAGCTCGGCGGCGAGGCGGCCGGTCTCGTAGGCGTAGGGGATGCCCTCCCCGTTGAAGGGGTTGATGGCACCGGCTGCGTCGCCCACCACCAGCCAGGTGGGCCCGGCCGAGGGCTCCACGGAGTTGCCCATGGGGAGCCGGCCGCCGGTGGGAACGCAGGTGGCGGTCTCGGGGGAGAGCCCCCAATGAGCCGGGGCGCCCTCCACGAAGGCCTCCATGAGGTGGGAGGTGTTGACCCCCTTCCAGTCCCGGAAGGTGGACAGCAGGCCCACCCCCACGTTGACCGTGCCGTCTCCCACCGGGAAGATCCACCCGTATCCGGGGAGGGCGTCGCCCTTCCGGTCCCGCAGGTCGAGGTGGCTCTCGATCCAGTCCTGGTCATGACCCGGCGAACGGAAGTAGCCCCGGATGGCCATCCCGAGTGGGTAACGCCGGGCCCGGGCGGTGCCGAGGGCCCGCCCGAACCGGGAGTTGGCGCCGTCGGCCACCAGCAGGTAGCGACCCCTGATGTCCTCCATCTCTCCGGTGTCCTTGTGCTTCGCCCGGGCCCCGACCACGAGCCCGCCCTCGACCAGGGGCGAGGTGGCCTCGGTGGCCTGCCACAGGGTGGCACCGGCCTTGACCGCCGCCTCGGCGACCATCTCGTCGAGGTGGCGGCGGGGAACGACGTAGCCGTAGGGAGGGAACTCCGGGTGGCTGGGCCACTCCAGCTCCAGGGTGATCCCGTGCGCCACCGAGCGGAGCCCTCCGAAGCGGTGATACCCACCCAGCGGGCCGGCCAGGCCCATGTCGTGGAGCTGACGCACCGCCCGGGGGGTGAGCCCGTCGCCGCAGGTCTTGTCCCGGGGAAAGCGCGACTTCTCCAGCACCACCACGTGGTGGCCCGCCTCCGCCAGCCAGTAGGCGGCCGCCGCCCCGGACGGGCCTCCGCCCACCACCACCACGTCGAACACGGGACGAATACTCGCCGTCGGATGCGCCGGGCCACAAACGGACGACTCGTTACGGCTGGCGACGGGGAGGGAACGGTAACGTGTCAGTGGTGGTTTTCGTGGGCCCCGGCTGGTCGGCGGGGCCAAAGACAGGTGGACGCTGTCCTCCTGTAGAATCCGACTTTGTGCAAACGTTCACGAGGAGCCCAGTCCGGTGGACGCAGTCATCAGGTACCTCTCTCAGGAACCAGGCCGGTTCTTCTTCTCGCTCGCCGTAACCGCGGCGGGCTTCGCCGCCTTCTTCGTCCTGTTGCGCCGCCCGAAGTCGGACCTGCCCCCCACCTGGGGTCAGTCGATGGCGGGGGCCACGGCCGTCTTCGCCATGTTCCTGATGTGCTACGGCGTGGTACCCCACGAGTGGCTGACCTGGGCTGACTCCAACCTGGGCCTGCGGGAGGACAAGATCCTCCTCGACACGTATGCCATCGACATCAACGGCCGGGCCCTGCGGGACACTGTCGCCGCCACCATGTACATCGTCTTCCTCGGCCTCAACATCGTGGTGTGGGTGATGTGGCAGAAGCGGGGTACAGCCAAGCCGAAGCCGGCCGCCGCCGCGGTCGCCACGCCGTCGGGGACATCAGCCTTCTCCCGACCAGTCACCAAGAAGGACTGAGAGCACCCGATGGGCAAGACCGACGCCAACCCGCCGATGCCCGAGTTCGCCACCTCCTATCAGCTGCAGGAGGTCGACCCGGCGTGGCTCAACTCGGCGGTGAAGCCGAAGCAGTTCCTCCACATCGACCAGGCCGAGTGCATCCTCTGCGAGGGATGCGTCGACATCTGCCCGTGGAAGTGCATCCACATGCTGTCGGTGAACGCCATCGAGGAGGCGGTCAACACCGAGCAGCCGGGTGAGGACCCCGGCGACCACGTGTTCTTCGTGGTCGACGAGGACGTCTGCACCCGCTGTGCCCTGTGCGTCGACCGGTGCCCCACCGGCGTCATCATTCTCGGCAAGACGCAGGCCGGAAGATCACCCGGCGACCCCCACCAACGCGACAACAGGCACGGATACGCCTACGGAGTACGGTTCTAAGCCAATTCAGGGGAGGATTCGGGGTGGCGAACGGCAACGGAGACGGCCTCAAAGGCAAACTCCTGGAAGCCGGGGAAAAGATGAAGGGGTCCCAGGCCTGGAGCTCGATCTTCCGGCCCGGCTCGTTCTTCCGCAAGGGCTACACCGACAGCCCGAGGAACCGCTCGTACGTCATCATGAACTCGGTGCTCTACCACCTTCACCCGGTGAAGGTGAAGCGCCACGCGGTGAAGGTCTCCTACACCCTGTGCCTGGGCGGGCTCTCCTTCTTCCTCTTCGTTCTCCTCACCGTGACCGGCATCTTCCTGATGTTCTTCTACCGGCCGACGGAGATGGCCGCCTGGGACGACATCAAGACACTCGAGACGGCCGTCACCTTCGGGTCCCTGGTGCGCAACATGCACCGATGGGGCGCCCACCTCATGGTGCTGTCCGTCTTCCTGCACATGGCCCGGGTCTTCTACCACGGGGCCTACAAGCCACCGCGCGAGTTCAACTGGGTGGTCGGGGTGATGCTCCTGCAGTTCACCCTCCTGCTGTCCTTCACCGGTTACCTGCTCCCCTGGGACCAGCTGGCCCTGTGGGCGGTGACGGTGGGGACCAACATGATGGGCTACACCCCGGTCTTCGGAAACCAGGTCCGCTTCGTCCTGCTCGGCTCCACCGAGATCAGCGGCGAGACGCTCCTGCGCTGGTACACCCTCCACGTCCTCATGCTCCCGTTCGTGACCGTCATCTTCCTCGCCGTCCACTTCTGGCGCGTCCGTAAGGACGGCGGCATCTCCGGGCCCCTGTAGGCCCGAGGAGGCAAGACATGGCCGAGGTCCCCGAACACCTGCTGCGCCGCAGCCGGGAACGCCGCAAGGCGTTGGGCCTCCCCGTGCCCGGGGAAGAGGGCGGGGAGGCCGCCGAGGCTCCCGCCGCCGAGGAGCCCGCGGCCGAAGGCCCCGCCGCCGAAGCACCGGCGGCCGAAGCCGGTGGCGAGGCGCCCGCCGCCGAGAGCCGGCCCACCGGGGACGCCTCCTCCAAGATCCCGGCCCACCTGCTGGCCCGCTCCGCCGCTCGCAAGGCGGCCAAAGGGGGCGACGCGCCGGCGGCCCCGGCAGCGGGCGGTGCCCAGC
>JBOGFE010000221.1:0-7892 GCA_050741935.1 Acidimicrobiia bacterium
TCCCCGAACTCGACCTGCCCATCCCCTGGTGGGGAGGCCGCCACCTCCGCTTCGGCTTCCCGCCCCGCTGAGCCCCAAACCTCAACGCGACTACTGAAATGAGCCGTCCCGAGGATCGAGGTTAACGAAAAGCCGCTACCAACGGCGTTTGGTTAACGCGGAACGGTGATCAGGGGATGACCAGCATCCCCAGCTCGGCCTCGAGGGTCGGGCGGGGCTTGGCTCCCACCGAGGCCCGCTCCATCCGGCCGTTGCGGAACAGGGCGACCATGGGGATGCTCTGCACGTTGAAGGTCTGGGCCAGCGACGGCTCCTCGTCGATGTTGACCTTCACCACCTTGTAGGAACCGGCCCGCATGGCGGCGATCTGCTCCACGATGGGCGCCACGGCCCGGCACGGCTGGCACCACGGCGCCCAGAAGTCGACGATGACGGGCAGGTCGCTGCGCAGCACCTCGGCCTCGAAGCCGGCCGTGTCCACCGCCGGGACGATGCCGTCGTCGTCGTCGGCGGCGGGCGCCAGCCCTTCGACCACGGGTTCGTTCGGGCGCTCCCAGGCCATCACCTGCTCGAGCCAGGCGGCGGCGTCGGCCAGGCTCTCCACCGCCACCTGATGGGCCATGGGGTACTCGCGGTAGACGACCGGCACGCCGGCCTCGCTGAGCGCCTGGGCCGCTTCCCGCCCCCGGCTGACGGGGATGAGCGGGTCGGCCGAGCCGTGCTGGATGAGGACCGGGGGGGCGTTCTCGAAGTCGTAGTCGACCCCGGGGGTCTCGGGCAGGAACCCGCTCATGGCCAGGACCCCCGCCGGCCGGGGCCGTTCGCTGCGGCGCAGGCCGAGGGCGAGGCTGAGGGCCGCGCCCTGGGAGAAGCCCCCGATGACGGCCTGGGAAGGGGCGAACCCGCCCTCGACGCAGGTGCGCTCGAGGAGGTCGTCGAGGGCGTCGACCGACGGGAGGAGCTCCGGCCCGCCCTTGGGGATGCCGTCGGTCGTGTACCACATGAACCCGGGCGGGAAGGGCAGCGGAGCCCGGGGCATCACGAACTCGAACCGGCCGCCGGGGTCGAGGTGGGGCAACAGCGGCTCGAGGTCGTGCTCGTCGGCGCCCTTGCCGTGAATGAGCAGGAACAGCCGGGCCGGAGACGGCCCGTTCGTCACCACGTGGGTCACCAGCTCCATTGCTTCCTTCCCGCCGGGTCCCTGCACCCGGCTCCTCCGGTGCGTGGATGCGCAGGCCTCATTGCCTGAGCCCCGGGGCCCTGCCCCACGCCCGGCCGTTCGAAGGTTTCACCCTAACCCCGGGTCGTAAGCTCGCCCCCCATGGAGCCCCTGTCCGCCGAGGAGGTCCGGGTCGCCGGCTGCCTGGTCGAGAAGCAGATGACGACGCCCGACTCCTACCCCCTCACCCACAACGCCCTGGTGGCCGCCTGCAACCAGCTGTCCAACCGCAACCCCGTGGTCAGCTACGACGACTCGATCGTGATGCACGCCCTGGCCGCCCTGCGGTCCAAGCAGCTGGCCCGGATGATCCACGTCCCCGGCAGCCGCGGCCCCAAGCACCGCCACGTCCTCGACGAGACCCTCGAGCTGGACCTGGGTGAGCTCGCCCTGCTGGCCGTCCTGGGCCTGCGGGGACCCCAGACCGTGGGCGAGCTGCGGACCCGCACCGAACGGATGCACCCCTTCGCCAGCCTGGGTGAGGTCGAGGAGGCCCTCGAGCGCCTCGGGGCCCGCCCCGAGGCGCTGGTGATGCGCCTCGAGCGCCAGCCGGGCCAGAAGGAGTCCCGCTACACCCATCTCCTGTCCGGCCTGGCCGCGGCCGAGGAGGCGGCGGCCTCCGCCCCATCCGACCCCATGGTCGCCGCCACACCCCGGGCGCCCCGGGGCGACCCGGCCGGCGACGAGCGACTGGCCGCCCTCGAAACCCGGCTGGCGGCGGTGGAGGCCGACCTGGCCGGCCTGCGGGCTGAGCTCGGCGTGGCCGGCCCCGGCCCGGACTCCCCCTTCGCCGGGTGAGCGAGGCGCCGCGGCGGCGGTCGTTCTGGGGTTGGGGGTTCGAGGACGAGGCCCTCGGGCCCGACCGGCTCGCCGGCCTGGCCTCGCTGCTGGCCGCCCGCTTCGGCAGCGACCCGCCCGAGGCCCGCCGGCCGGTGACCCTCGCCGAGGTGGAGCTGCGCCCGCCCCGCATCGAGCCCCCCGCGTCGTTGGCCCACCTCTGCTCGGCGACGACCTACGAGCGGGCCCGGCACTGCTACGGCCGCTCCTTCCGGGACGTGGTCCGGGGGTTCCGGGGGGAGTTCCCCCACCCGCCCGACGTCATCGCCTTCCCGGCCACCGAGGCCGACGTGGTCGGCGTCCTCGACTGGTGCGCGGAGGCGGGGGCGGCGGCCGTGCCCTACGGCGGCGGGTCGTCGGCCGTGGGTGGCGTGGAGTGCGACCCCGGCGACGGCCGGGGGGTGGTCACCATCGACCTCACCGCTCTCGACCGGGTCCTGGAGGTGGACCCGGTGTCCCGGTCGGCCCGCATCCAGGCCGGCGCCCTCGGGCCCCGGCTGGAGGACCAGCTCCGGCCCGAGGGCCTGTCGCTGCGCCACTTTCCCCAGTCGTTCGAGTTCTCCACCCTGGGTGGGTGGATCGCCACCCGCTCCGGCGGCCATTACGCCACCCTCATCACCCACATCGACGAGCTGGTCGAGGCCTTGCGGATCGTCACCCCCCAGGGGGTGGTGGAGACCCGACGCCTGCCCGCATCCGGCGCCGGCCCCGCCCCCGAGCGTCTGTTCATCGGCTCGGAGGGGACGCTGGGAATCATCACCGAGGCCTGGATGCGGGTCGTCGAACGGCCCCGCCACCGGGCCCGGGCGGCGGTGCCCTTCCCGTCCTTCGAGGCCGGGGCGGAGGCGGCCCGGGCGCTGTCCCAGTCCGGCCTGTACCCGTCGAACTGCCGGCTCCTCGACGCCACCGAGGCCCTCATGGCCGGAGCGGGCACGAGCCCGGTGCTGCTGGTCGGATTCGAGTCGGCCGACCACCCGCTCTCGGCCTGGATGGCCCGGGCGCTGGAGTGTTGCGCCGATCACGGCGGGGCCGTCCCCGACCTGGGGTCGACCACGACCGGCACCGACCCGGCCAGCGACGCCTGGCGCCGTTCGTTCCTGGCCATGCCCTACCTGCGCGACGGCCTGATGGCGCTGGGGGCGCTGGTGGAGACGTTCGAGACGGCGGTGACCTGGGACCGCTTCGCCGCCCTGCACGAGGGGGTGGTGGCCGCCACCACCGAGGCTCTGGAGGCGGTGGGGGCCAAGGGCGGATCGGTCGCCTGCCGCTTCACCCATGTCTATCCCGACGGTCCCGCCCCCTACTTCACCGTCATCGCCCCCGGGCAACCCGGCGCCGAGCTCGAGCAGTGGGCGGCGGTGAAAGCGGCGGCGTCGGAGGCCATCGCCGCCCACGGCGGCACCACCACCCACCACCACGCCGTCGGCCGGGACCACCGGCCCCACTACGACGCCGAGCGGCCCGACCTGTTCGCCGAGGCCCTGCGGGCGGCCAAGCGCACGCTCGACCCCACCGGCGTGCTCAACCCCGGCGTTCTCTTCGATTAGCGGATGGCTACGCTCGGCGGTCGATGGCGGCTGCCGATCCCTCGCCCACCATGGTGCCCCTGACAGTGGTGGCCGTGCTGGTGCTGGTGTTCGCGGGCATGCTCGTCTTCATGATCGGGCGCCGGGGCGCCGGGCCGGGGCCGGCGGACACGGCCGTGGCCTACGAGCACGCCTGGGACCGCCTCGACTTCGCCACCCTGTGGAACCTGTCGTCCGACAAGCTGCGCGACGGGCGCTCCCGGGCCGACTTCGTGGCCGGGAAGAAGGCCGCCTACCAGAGCGAGGGGCTGTCCCGGCTGGTGCGGTCGGTGCGACCCGAGATCGTCGACGTCAGCGGCCCCCTGGCCCGGGTGGTGACCCGTCTGGAGCTGGCCGACGGGCAGAGCATCCGCGACGAGATGCTCCTCGAACGGGTCGGATCCGCCTGGAGAGTCACCGCCTACCACCTGGCATCACCGCGAAAGGGAGAAACCTGACCCCCCTTGAAAACGGCCCCGTCCGATGGGTCTAGGATGTGCGCCGCTCACATCAGAGGGGGGCCAATCCGAGGAGGCGTCGTGCGCCACTACCTCGTGGTCGCCAACCAGACGCTCGGCCAACCACAACTACTGGAAAAGCTCCAGGCCTGCATGGCCGAGGGGCCGTGTCGGTTCTTTCTTCTGGTTCCCGCCACCCACGCCCGGGACCATGTGCGGTTCTCCCCGGCGGAGGCTTACGCCATTGCCCAGCGTCGCCTGGACGGGGCACTGACCCGGCTCCGCCGGCTGGGCGCCGACGTCCACGGGGAGGTCGGTGACCCCAGCCCGATCGTGGCCATCGGTGATGTCCTGCGCCAGCGCAGCTTCGACGAGCTGATCCTCTCCACCCTCCCGCCCGGGCCTTCACAGTGGCTGCGGCGGGGGGTACCCGACGGCATCGAGCGGCTCTTCCACCGGCCCGTCACCCTGGTGGTGGCGCCGGCCGAGTCGACCGCGACCCTGGAGGTGGCCACTTGACCGCCGTCGTCCCCCAACGACCGTCGCACACCCAGGCGGTGTCCGCACCCTGGCTGGTGGGCCTCGCCCTCAGCCTCGTGTCCGAGGGACACGACGACGACGTGGCGGTCAAGCAGTTGATGGTGGAGGCGGGTGACAACCACCGCGCCCTGGAAGGGGCCTACGGCCGGGCGGTGGCGCTGGTGGCCGAGTACCCCGACGACCCGACGGTCAGGTCCACCTGCGAGCTCCTGGCCCGGGCGCTCCACCACGTCCTGCGGGACGGCGAGGGACGCCCCTGAGCCGTTGAGGCGCCGCATCCTCTTCGTCTGCGTCCACAACGCCGGCCGCTCGCGGATGGCGGCCGCCTTCCTCGACGACCTGGCCGGCGACCGCTACGAGGCGGTCTCGGCCGGGACCGAACCGGCCGAGCAGGCCCATGCGGAGGTGGTGGCGACCATGGCCGAGGCCGGGGTCACGCTGCCCGACGGACCGGGCATGCTCCTCACCCCGGGCCTGGCCGAGTCGGCCGAGCTGATCATCGGCATGGGTTGTGCCGTCGACGAGGCCTGCCCCGCGCTGCGGGTTCCCCTGGAGGACTGGGGGCTGCCCGACCCGAAGGGCCGGCCCGTGGAGGAGGTGCGGGTCATCCGCGACACCACGCGGCGGCTGGTGGAGCGCCTGGTGGCCCGGCTGGACACCGAGGCGGCCGTCCGGTAGCTCCGGCCGCCCGCGGCTAGCTGGAGCGCCGGCGGATCCGGGTGCTCAGCAGGTCGCGCAGGCTGACCATGCCGATCACCGTGTCGCCGTCCACCACCGGGAGGTGGCGGAACCCGTGGGTGGCCATGAGGGCGGCCGCCTCCTCGGTGTCGATATCGGGGCCCACGGTCACGGGGTCCTTGGTCATCCAGTCCTTCACGCTGGCCGCGTTGAGGTCGGCGCCCGACGCCACCGCCCGCAGGGCGTCGCGTTCGGTGAAGATGCCGAGCAGCCAGGGGCCGTCGATCACCACCGCCGAACCCACCCGGCCCTGGATCATGGTCTGGGCCACCTCGGTCACCGACTGCGCCGGCGTGACCGAGAACACCTTGCCGCTCATGACGTCCCCGAGCCTGGCCACCGCCCTCCCCTTCCGCCCCGGATGCGCTCCGGTCAGCCGCCCCCGCCCGTGTCGTCGTACTCCCCGACCGGGCTGGCCGCCTCGGCCAGCTCCTGGTTCAGGTGCCGCCACAGCGAACCGGCCCACGAGGCGATGTGGGGCCAGTCGCGCCAGAAGACCTGGAGAGTCGTCTCGTCCAGCTTCTCCAGGGCGGCGTCAACCGTGAGGCCGTCGGCCACGTTGTTGAGCGCTTCCATCGCATCGAGCAGCTGCAGCGACGTGTCCGCCATGTTTCACTCCCCCCCGAAATGTACGCGCGAATATTAGAAAGCCCGCGGGCGTATCCCAACCGGAAGAGGAGGCGCTCTTAAAAAGCGCTGAGCGCAAGCTCGTGTGGGTTCGAGGCCCACCGCCCGCACCGCCCCTGACCTGCGGTTATGTTCGATCAGCGGAACGGAAGCCTGGCGCCGAACAGGCCGTTGAAGGCGATTTGCAAACGGTTTGCTAACGAGCGGTCGCAGACGCCCCGGAGCGGAGACCGGCCACAGCCGCTAAAATGGCATGTGCTGGAGGCGTTGAGCCTTCGGAAGTGGGGCCCGGGAGTGCCCGCCAGGCGGCGGGAGCCCGGGCCCGTGCGCGTGGTCAGGGCTGGGCGCGCCGAAGAACCAACACGCTGGGCCGTAGCGCGTCGTAGTAGCGGCTCGTGACCCCGGCCAGGTGGGCTGACATGGCGCCGGCTACGGCGTCAGCGGCCCACAGCAACGGCTCGTCGGCGGCGCGGGCGAAGCGGTAGGACATTTCGACGATCCCGCCGCGACGGGCGTCCACGAGCGTCTGGCGATCGAGCCGGTCACCGGCTTCGTCCCGGTGCTCGAGAACGAGCTCCGTGACCCCCTCTCGGCCGACGTCACCAGCCAGCGTGGTGAGACAAGCGCGCCGGGCGCGTTCCTGCCGCTGCCGTCCCACCGGATAGGCCCAGCTGCCGAACACGGCGACACCATGGTCGCTGAGCGTTTTGAGAAGGGCGAGGCGGCGAGCTTCTCGTTCGCCTCGCCAGTGCAGGCGCTCCTGGCGCCCGGGGAGCAGGCTGCGCAGCGCTTCACGGGCAGGGTCCAGATCACGGAGGACGACGGCAGCGCCGAGGACGTAGAGGACGCCGCCGCTGTCCTCGCGCACCGACTCGTCGGCGAAGGCGATCACTTGGTAGGTGCGGCGGCGGCAAAGGCGGCTTCGAGCGCAGCCGCGGCCTGGTCGCTCATCCCGTCCACCACGTGCTGGTACACCGCCATGGTGAACGCCGGGCTGGCGTGACCGAGGGCGGCCGAGGCGATGGCAGGATGGAGGCCCTGCTCCAGCCAGGCCGTGGCCACGCCGTGGCGGGCGTCGTGTAACCGCATCTCGGCCGGGAGCCCGGCCCGGGCGGCGATCGACTTGAAAGCCCGGGAGACGGCGTCGGGGTCGACGAGCTCGCCACCGAGATCACACACGGAGCCGCCGGCGTGCCAGAACCCGATCGCCAGCCGGAAGGCGGCCTGCTCCTTCCGGTGGAGCTTCAACCGCTCCACCACGAAGGAGGGAAGCGTGACCTGGCGCCGGGCGCGGTCCGTCTTGGGGTCGACCCGTTTGATATCTCACCGGCCACGCGCTGGAGGCTGCCGGTGATGCGCACCCGGCCGGTGGTGAGGTCGAGGTCGCTCCAGCGGATGGCCAGCACTTCGCCACGGCGCGCACCGGTCGTGGCCGCAAGGAGCATGGGGATCTCCCAGGACGTCCCCTCCGCGGCATGCACCAACTGGAGGAGCTCTCCGGCGGTCGGCACCGCGAGGCGGGGCCGCTCGGGTCGCGGTGGGCTGACGGCAGGAACCGGGTTCGCCGGGATGAGACCCCAGGCGACCGCTCGGCGCATGGCGTTCCCGAGGACGGATCGGGCGCGGACGATCGTGCCCGGAGCGAGGCCCGCTTCGAGCATCCCGTCGATGACCTGCTGCACGTGCCCGGCCGGATCCGGTCGAGCCGGATACGACCGACTACCGGGATCACATGGAGGCGCAGCAGATCCGCCTCTCGCTTGTGCGTGTTGGCCCGCACCCGAAGCGCCTGGTACTCGAGCCACCGGCTCAGGTAATCGGCCAGCGAGATCTCGCGGGGGAACGGGTCACCGCCCTGATCGAGAACGGTGAGCGCCTGCCGCAGCGCGACCTCGGCTTCCTTGCGGG
>JBOGFE010000222.1:0-2184 GCA_050741935.1 Acidimicrobiia bacterium
AGACTTGCAGCTTCTGCAGAGCAGAAGCTTCGGGAACCAGCCGGGACGGGAACCGGGAACGTGGGCGGGAACGAGCCGGCGCTCCCGGGGGTTGGGACCAGGCCGCGTTCCCGGTTCCCGATCCGTCCCCTCCCGCGTTCCCGACCGCCCTGCCCGTTTCCCCTTTTCGTCGCCCCCTGCCGTCCACCCGTGCGCCTCCCCGAGCCCCGTTCCCGACCCTGACCGACCCCTCTTTCTCCCGGTCCTTCGAGAGCACTACAGCGGTAATGGAACGGCCGGCTCCAGTCCGCTGAAGTTCATCGACGTGGGTCACCCGTCGACTGGCGGCGGGCGGAGCCACATACGGAGAGGAGCCGGCCATGCCCAGTTTGTCGCGTCGAGGGCTCACGTACCTCGGGTTGGACGTGTCGAAGAACACGATCGCGGTCGGGATACTCCGGCCCGACGAGCGGGTCCCGGATGTGGAAACCATCGCCCATGACGAGGCGTCGGTGCGCCGCCTGGTGGGTCGGGTGGGTCCTCCGTCGAGGCTGGTGGCGTGCTACGAGGCGGGCCCGACCGGCTACGAGCTCTACCGGCTGGTCACCTCGATAGGAGTCCGCTGCGACGTGGTGGCCCCGTCGTTGATCCCGACCGCATCGGGGGACCGGGTCAAGACCGACCAGCGGGACGGCAAGCGCCTGGCCCGACTCCACCGGGCCGGAGAGCTGGTGGCGGTGCGGGTCCCGTCCCGGGCCGAGGAAGGGGTCCGGGACCTGTGCCGGGCCCGCCTCACCGCCATCAAGGATCGCCGTCGAGCACGACAGCGGCTCGGGTCGTTCCTGTTGCGACACAACGAGGTCTGGCGCGGCGGGGACGCCTGGACGCACAAGCACCATGCGTGGGTGGCAGCCCGCCGCTTCGACGACCCGGCAGTGACCGCAGCGTTCTCGTTCTACCGGGCCGAGGTCGTCACCCGGGAGGCCACGGTGGACGCCATCGACGCCGAGCTGCGGCCCTGGCTTGACCGCGAGCCGTTCGCCACCCCGGTGGCCCGCCTGGGCGCCTACCGGGGCATCGCCGAGATCGGGGCGCTCACCCTGGCCTGCGAAGTGTGCGACTGGCGCCGGTTCCCCCACGCCTCATCGTTCATGGCGTTCTCCGGGCTCGTCCCCTCCGAGTACTCCAGCGGTGAGCGGACCTGGCGCGGCCCGCTCACCTGCACCGGCAACGAGCACGTCCGCCGCCAGCTCGTCGAGTCCGCCTGGTCCTACCGGTTCCGCCCCTACCTGAGCGCCGACCTCCGCCGCCGCCACCAACACGTCGGCCCCGACGTCGTCGCCCGGGCGTGGGCCGCCCAACTCCGCCTCTGCGGCCGCTGGCGCCGTCTCGCCGCCCGCAAGGACTCCACCAACACCGTCACCGCCGCCGTCGCCCGCGAGCTCGCCGGGTTCGTCTGGGCCGAGATGACCGCCTGACCCCCGCCGATGAGCGCGGCCCCCTCCCCAGTCACCGCCCGCCCGGGTGCCATGCCCTCCGGCCGGCGTCACGGGCACTCCGCTGCGCTCCATGTCCCTCCGGGACGGCCTCCGGCCGCCCTTGACCCCGACCTCCGGGCACGGCCGATGGCGGGGAACGAAGCGATGGCAAGCCATCGCTTCCCGACGGAAACGCCCCCGCCACTCCAGCCCGGACCGCACGCTCGACCGCCCCGCCGATCGGCGCCGGGGCCGGCCGAGGTTCCCGAGACGCGCCGGCGCACCGCCTCGCAGGACCGATCCCCGTCAAGTCTCTCGCCCAGCCCGGCCCGCCGGGCCACGAACGAACACAGCCTGGGGCGACTCCCTGCGCACCACCGACCTGCGGTTCCGACCCGCGTACATGAGAGTGGCGGTCGCCCGATCCACGAAGCGCCGGCGCGTCCCGAGAACCCCAGCCGATCCCCACCCTGACCGCAGCCGATCAACCCCGGCGGGAGACCCCCCAACCCCGAACAACATGTCGAACCTTCGGTTCGACGCGCCCCGAATCACTGGTCAACAAGCCACGCGGGGGGACTTGACAAGCCGTTCCACATGAGACTTGCAGCTTCTGCAGAGCAGAAGCTTCGGGAACCAGCCGGGACGGGAACCGGGAACGTGGGCGGGAACGAGCCGGCGCTCCCGGGGGTTGGGACCAGGCCGCGTTCCCGGTTCCCGATCCGTC
>JBOGFE010000223.1:0-7953 GCA_050741935.1 Acidimicrobiia bacterium
CATGAGGGAGCCAGGAGCGCGAAACCGCTGGCCAGGCCGGACTTGGTGCCGCTCGGCGACATCCCCCGACACCCGCCCCGCCGAACTGCAAAACCCTGTACAGCGGTTCAATTCCGCTCGCCGCCTCGAGGTGGGAGCCGACCGCCGCCCCCGGGCCCGGCATCGGACTGTCACGGCCACCACACATCGGGCGTTCCCCCCGTCAGCGACTGCGCCCGGAGAGCCGGTCATCGTGCTGGTAGGTGTGCAGGTGTCTCGGCAAAGGGAGGGAATCGTGGCCGTCGTGGTGATCACCGGGTGCAGCAGCGGTCTGGGTCGGCTGACGGCGTTGGCGTTCGCACGCCGCGGGGATCGGGTGTACGCCACCATGCGGCGGGCCGAGCGGGGTCGCGACCTCGTCGAGGTGGGCGTCGACGAAGGTCTGGATATCCGGGTGCTCGAGCTGGATGTCACCGACGAATGGTCGGTCAAGCAGGCCGTGGCCCACGTGCTCGACACCGAAGGGCGGATCGACGTGCTCGTGAACAACGCCGGCCTGTTGCACTTCGGGTCCGTCGAGCTGCTGCCCGACGAGCTGATGCGGGCCACGTTCGAGACGAACCTGTTCGGCCCGGTGCGGCTCCTGCGGGCCGTCCTGCCCGCCATGAGGTCGCAGCGTTCGGGGGTGGTCGTCAACGTATCGTCGGTGGCGGGCCGGGTCGCGGGTGTGCCCACCTTCTGGTCGTACACGGCCAGCAAGCACGGGTTGAGCGTGCTCAGCGATTCGCTGGCCGTGGAGCTGGAGCCCTTCGGGATCAGGGTCATCTGCATCGAGCCCGGCTTCTTCACGACGGACATCGTCGCCAAGGCCCCCCGGCCCTCTGACGAAGAGTCGCCCTACCGGGTGCTCGACGACGCCGTCGTGACCTTCATGGAGGGCGGGATCGCCGGTGGAGCCGACGCCGGCAGCGTCCCTCGCGCCGTCCTCGACGCCGTGGACAGCGACGACGAGCGCGTCCACGTCGTCGTCGGGGAGGACGCCGAGTTCTTCCTCGGCCAGCAGCAGTCGTTGAGCGAGGCGGAGATGACCGCGTTCTACAAGGACGTGCTCGGTATCCAGACCGGGGTACCGGTCGACGCCTCTGTTTAGCCCCGAGCCGGCACCCACTCGGGCCGGACCTGGAAGACCCCCGGCCGGCCCGGATCCACCGTGATCCGCACCCAGGCCAGGTCCTTGGGGCCGAAGCTCTCCACCCGGGTCAGGTTCTCGAGGTGCCGCCTGGGCTGGCGGTAGGTCCAGAAGGGCTTGTCCAGCCGGTACTCGTGCAGGTCCCCGTGGACGAGCAGCACCGGACGCCGGAAGTTCACGACCTCGGTCTCCAGGGCCCGGAGGAACTCGTCGTAGCCCCAGCGCCGCCCGTGGGGCATCTCGAAGCGGGGATCGGCGTGGATGAACAGCCCCACCGCCGGGCTCCCGTTCTGGCGGGCCACGGCGAACGTCTGGCGCATCCAGCCGATGGCCGCCTTGGTTCGGGCGGCCCACTCCTGTCGATTCCCGGGGCGCTGCCGGCCGGGCAGGCCGTTGTTGGAGCCGACCACGTGGATGGCGGCGAAGGTCACGCTCTCGTGCGACCAGCGGGCATTCTCGGGAAAGTCGGCGCTCTGGCGGACGAGGGGCAGGCGCACCTTGCCCCGGGAGAAGCGATCGCTGAAGAAGACCTCCCGCAGGGTGGCGAGGCGCTGGAGGGGATCCGCGCCGCTGCGCCAGCAGTCGGTCCACTCGTTGTCGCCCGGCGTGTAGATGAGCGGGTGGCGGAAGCGGTCGAACAGCGTCCGGTTGGCGAAGTCGGCGTCCCGTTGGCAGGACCCGGGCGGGACCCCGGTGTCGCCGTCGTGGACGCTGAAGGCGAGACCGGCCCCGTTCATGGTGTCCACCAGGCGGGGCAGCCACTGCCGCTGATACGGCTCGTAGCCCCAGTCGCCGACCACGCCGATCTCGAAGCGCTCGGGCGGGTCGCCGTCCTCGTCGGCCACCGCCCCCGGAGCGCCGGACAGGCTCATCGGCAGCACGGCCCAGGGCGAACGGGTTTCGTCGTCGGGGGCGGCCGCGCCCCGCCAGAGGGCGAGGAGGACGATGAGGGCGACGATGGGTGCAGGAAGCCCGGCGGCGACCCGGCCCCGGGGCGAGACGAAGCCGCACCACATGACCCGAAGCTCACACCGCCCCGATGGCCGCCAGTGAACGCCGAGGTGAGCGGGCCGTGAACCGGCTGCTAACTCCCGTTGTTCATGACCGACGGTGATGCTTCTGATCAGGGATTGTCTAAAGTGGCGTCACCAGCGCGAACCGTTACGGCGTCGGCGCGTTTCCGCTGGTCCTCTGGTACCGCCGTTCGGCGTTCATGGCCGTGGCGGCCTCGGCGATGACCTCGACGAAAGGTCGGGTGTCGGCCGGAGTCATCGCCGCCGACCCGATGGAGATACGGAGGGGCCGGGCGGGCCGGTGCCGGTTGGTCCGGTCGATGCGCTCCTCCAGCCGGCGCCGGGCCGGGGCGGCGTTGATGGCTCCGGGCAGGAAGGCCACGAACTCGTCGCCCCCCCAGCGGGCGACGACGTCGCACTCCCGGAAGGCGTTGGTCAGCACGTCGGCTGCCTCCCGGAGGAACTGGTCGCCGTACTCGCGTCCGATGCCGTCGTTGATCCGCCCGAGCCCGTCGATGTCCACGAACAGCACGACGCTCGGTTCCCGCCGCCGGCGGACGAGCAGGCGGGCCTGCTCGGCCCGGACGAGGAAGCCCCGGCGGTTGGAGATCCCGGTCAGCTCGTCGCTCAGCGACAGCCGGCGGACCTCCTCCTCCAGCTCGGCGATCCGCTGCGAGAGCTGCTGTGTGAGGGTGTCGTCGTCGGCCATCACCTGGTTATCGGCAGGCGGGGCCGCCAAGTTCAGGTCAGGAGGGCGACGGCCTGTCGTTCGACGCCGGCGAGGCCGAGCCTCCGGGCGTCGTCCAGTGCGCTGAGGAGCATGTCCCGGGCCCGGTCGGCATCGCCGGGGCCGTTGCGGCCCAGGAGCATGCGGGCGCACTCGAGGCGGGTGCGGGCCAGCCAGGCGGGGGCACCAACGCGCTGATGGGTGGAAGCGGCGTCGAGGAACCAGCGCTCGGCCTCGGAGGGGTAGCCCAGCAAGGTGGCCAGCCGGGCGAGGTGGTGGGAGAAGGCGCCGAACCAGATCGGGTAGCTGACGAGCTGATGGGCGTAGGGCGCGATGGTCCGGGCCAGGGCGGCGCCGTCCTCTTCGGCCCCCAGGTCGACGGCCAGGGTGGCCAGGAGGGCGGTGGTGGGCAGCGCGAACCAGTCGTCGCCGGCCACGGCGGCCGGATCGCGTCCCGCCAGGGGGGCGTGGGTCGCCCGGGCCTCGTCCCACCGGCCGGCCTCGCAATAGGCGAGGCTCAGCGCGGCCCGGAAGAAGGGCACGCCGGGCAGGGTGTCCACCATGCCGGCCAGGAGTGATTCGAGCTCGGGGAGCCGGCCCTGCTCATAGCGGATACCGGCCAGCTGGACGGCGTGGAGGATGTGGGAGTCGGTTTGGCCCGTGTCGGTACCGAAGGCGAGAACCTCGCCGGCGCGCTGTTCGGCTTCGTCGAGGCGGGCGGCGAGGATGGCCGCCGCCACCTCGCTGTAGATCACGCAGTAACGGGGGAAGGGCTGGCCGAGCTCATCGGCCTGGTCCTGGGCCGCCCGCCACAGGGCGTGGGACTCGTCCGCGTCCCCGAGCTCCAGGATGGCGAGGGAGCTGCGCCACAGGCCCCAGAAGCGGAGGTTCGGGTCGCCGGTGGCCTCGGCGATGGCCCGCACCTCGGTGGCGATGTCGAGGCGCTCCTGGGCCGAATGGGGTTTCCACAGGGTCGCCCAGCGCATGAGCAGGACCGAGCCCAGGGCCAGGGGGTCGGCGTGGCGCCGGGCCAGCGTGAGGGCTTCGTTGTGGAGTGATTGCCGGCGCCCGGCGTCCTCCGACCACAGCAGCTCGCAGGCCAGGATGGCCAGCAGGCGGGCACGCAGGGCCGGTTCCTCGTTTCCCAGCGCGGCGAGGGTGGCTTCCAGTGCCGCCACCTTCTCCCGGTCCACGACACCCAGCTGGCTGAAGCTGCCGCGGGTGTTGGCCAGCGCGGCCCGGGCCATGGCCGGGGCATCGTCCTGCTCCCGGGCGAGGCGACCGGCGTCGAGGAGGGTGGTGCGGTGGGTGGCGTCGCCGCTGCGGCGCTGGGCCTCGCCGAGGGAGATCAGCAGCTCGAGCCGGCGGGCGTCGGAGCGGGGTCCGCCTGACACCTCGAGCAGTTCCAGGGCCTGGGTGTAGTAGCCCAGGGCCTCGTCATTGGCCAGCTGGGCGAGCGCCCGGTCGCCGGCCCGGGCGGAGTAGTCGACCGCCCGGATGACGTCGGCCGCGGGGGCCGCCGCCTGGGACCAGTGGTGGGCCAGGGCCGGGAGCTGGTCGTCGAGTGCGTCCCCGTACAGGGCCTCGATGGCCTCGCCCACCCGGCGGTGCAGAGCCACCCGGCGCGCCGCGGTGAGCTCGTCGTAGAGGGTGGCCCGGACGAGGGCGTGGCTGAACCGGTACTGGGCCGCGGGGGCGGCGACCTCGACGAGGAGGCTGGCCCCGCTCGCCTCCTCGAGGGCGGCGAAGAGGGCGTCCTCGGCCAGGTCGCCGGCGGCGAGGAGCACGTCGGCGCTGAACATCAGGCCCACCACCGAGGCCAGGGACAGGGCCCGGTTGGCCTGGTCGGACAGCCGGGAGAGCCGTTGCCCGACGACATCCCGGACGCCTTCTGGGATCCCGAGCTCGCCGGCATCGGTGGCCACGTACCAGCGCCCCGAGTCGTCCTGGGCCACCGCCCCGGATTCGGCCAGATGGCGCAGCACCTCGGCCACGAAGAAGGGATGACCCTCGGTCCCGGACCACACCGTTCGGGTGAAGGCCTCGTCCTCCTCGGCGATCGGGTGGCCGGCGGCCGCTTCCAGGAAGGCCCGGACCGCGTCCCGGTCGAGGCCGGAGAGGCGGATGCGCTCGATGCCCTCGACGCGGCGCAGGTCGGCCAGGAGGTCGTTCAGCGGATGGCCCCGGCCGACCTCGCTGTCCCGGTAGGTGGCGACGACGAGGAGGGAGAGCGGGTCGGCCGAGCGCAGGATGTGGCGCAGCAGCAGCAGGGTGGGCTTGGCCGCCCAGTGGACGTCGTCGAGGACGAGGAGCAGCGGCGAGTCGAACGAGGCGTCGGCCAGCCAGGCGACGACGGCGTCAAAGAGGCGGTAACGCTCCGTCTCCGGATCGGACCGCAGGGGATCGGGCAGGCCGGGGACGGTCTCGGCCAGCTCGGGGACGAGCCGGCTGAGCTCGCCGCCGTAGCGGCCGAGTCGCAGCTCCGGGGCGTGGAGGGAGTAGTGGCGCAGCGCCTCCACGAACGGTTGGTAGGGCACGCCGAGGTCCTCGTCGCAGCGCCCGGCCAGCACCAGCGCCCCCTGGCCGTGGAGGTGGTCGGCGAGCTGGGAGGCCAGGCGCGTCTTGCCGATCCCGGGCTCGCCGGCCAGGAGCGCCATGCGCCGTTCGCCGGCGACGGCCTCCTTCCAGAGGCGCTGGAGCTGGTCCAGAGGCTCGTCCCGGCCGACGAAGATGCGCCCCCCGCCGGTGAGCAGGGCCGGCAGCGGCACGGTCTCGGCAATCGGCTCCCAGTCGACCTCACACACGGGGATCGGCTCCGGTAGGCCCTTCAGGCTGAGGGGCTCCAGGTCGGTGAAGCCGACGCCGGCCCGGGACCCGGCCAGCAGGCGCACGACGGCGGTGGACAGGATCTGGCCCGGACGGGCGGCGGCCACGAGGCGGGCGGCCTCCACCACGGGCGTGCCGAACACGTCGCCGTCCTCGAAGGCGACCTCGCCGATGGACATCCCCACCCGGATGGAGACGGGCACGTCGGCCGAATGGGCCTGGCGGTCGGTGGCCTGCTGGGCCGCCACGGCGGCGGCGAGGGCGTCGACGGCCGAGGTGAAGACGGCCAGGATCCCGTCGCCGGTGTTCTTGATCTCCTCCCCGCCGGCCGTGTTCACCACCTCCCGGAGCCGGGCGAAGTGCTCCCCGCGGAGCCGGTCGAAGGCGTCGTCGCCCAGCCGGCTCATGAGCTCGGTCGAGCCGACCAGGTCGGTGAACAGGACGGTGGCCGTCCCGCTGGAGCGCCCCAACTGCACGAAATCCAGCGTACTTCCGGTGCATTTCCACCCAGAAGCTCTGCCGCCCGCAATTTGTGGCGGTGCGTCCGGGGGGGAGAAGGGGGCGGGCTACAGAAGGGTATTGCGCCGACGCGCAGAATTAATCCAGTATCTCTACTTAGTTACTAGACAATCGGCCGGAAACCCTGGGAGGACCTCACCAAGTGGCTGTCGTCGAGACGCTTCAGCAGGTCTCCCCCGAGGTCGAACCCAAGGCTTCGCGCCGAGGTGGGCGCGCCGGCCCCATCGCCGCCAAGATCGCCTGGGCCTTCCTCGCCCTCGGCCTGTTCGTCGGCTCCCTGCAGATCATGAAGGCGGGGGCGGAGGCGCTCATCCCTGCCCTGTCCGGGTCCGTCTTCACCGACAACGCCTGGAGCGCCCTCGGGCTGGGATGGCTCGGCGCCTGCATCGTCCTCTCCGGCTCTCCGATGGCCGCCTCCTCCATCGCTCTGCTCGATGGCGGTGCGATCACCCGGTCGCAGGCCTTCACCATGCTGACCGGTTCCAGACTCGGCGCTTCCTTCGTCGTCCTGGTCGTCGGCTTCATCTACGCCCTCCGGCGCAAGGGAGGGCGGCGGGCGCCGCTGTCCATCGGGATCCTCTCCCTCACCATGACGGTCATCGCCTACGTCCCCGGAGCCCTGATCGGGTTCCTGCTGCTGCGCAGCGGCGCCCTCGACGGATTGACGATGGCCGCCCCGCCCGGCCTCTTGTCGGTGACCGACACGCTCTTCGGCTGGATGGCCGACCTGGCCCGCGACCTCGTCCCGGGCTGGGGCCTCTTCCCCGTCGGCCTCGGCGTCCTGCTGGTCGCCTTCAAGCTCTTCGACAAGGTGCTCCCCGACCTCTCCGGCGACGGGCTGGGGGAGCGGGCCAACCGCTGGTTCGGGCGGCCGTGGGCCATGTTCGGCTGCGGGTGCGCGGTGGCCTTCATGACCCTGTCGGTGTCGGTGGCGCTCACCGTGCTCGTGCCCCTGGTGGCCAAGGGTTACCTCAAGCGGGAGCACACCCTGCCCTACATCGCCGGCGCCAACATCACCACCCTGGCCGACACCCTGGTCCTGGCCATGCTCACCGGGAACCCCGACGCCACCCGCGTGGTCCTCGCCTCCACGCTGGGGGTCACCGCCTGGACGCTGGTGCTGCTCGGATTCGCCTTCCCCACCGTGCGCCGGGCGGCCATGGGACTGGCCCGCTCGACCGTGTCGTCCCGGCCGAAGCTGGCCCTGTTCATCGGTGTGCTCTTCGCCATGCCCCTCAGCCTGATCCTGATCTGATCGATCCCGCTCAGCCCGCCGGCCCCGACCGGTGGACGGCGGCCGCGCTGGAGCCCAGGTAGGACTCGATCACCCGGGGGTGCTCCAGCACCTCGGTCGGTGTGCCCCGGGCGATGACCGCGCCCAGCTCCAGGGCCACCACCTCGTCGGAGACGGCGGCGATGAGCGGCATGTCGTGCTCGATGACCAGCATGGAGCAGCCGGTGTGGGCCTGCACCCGCCGCAACAGGGGCCCGAGCGCCTCCGTCTCCCGCTGCGCCACCCCCGCCGAGGGCTCGTCGAGAAGGACCACGGCGGGGTCCTGGGCCAGGATGCAGGCCAGCTCGACGATGCGGCGGCTGCCGCTCGACAACTCGCCGAGCAACTTGTCCCGGAAGGCGCCCAGGCCCATCAGTTCGATGAGCCCGTCGACCCGTCCGGCCAGGTCGATCTCCGACTCGTAGGA
>JBOGFE010000224.1:0-5152 GCA_050741935.1 Acidimicrobiia bacterium
GGCCCGCCTGGCCGCCACCATGAACGCCATGCTCGACCGGCTGGAGTCGGCCACCGAGCGCCAGCGCCGCTTCGTCGGCGACGCCTCCCACGAGCTGCGCAGCCCACTGGCGGCCCTGCGGGCCGACCTCGAGGTGGCCCTGGCCGGCGGCGACGGCCACGCCGGGGAGTGGGCCCACACGGCCCGCCGCCTCCTGGGGGACGTGCAGCGCCAGGAGGCGCTGGTTCAGGATCTCCTGTTCCTGGCCCGGGCCGACGAGGACCCGACCTCCCGGCGCCCCTACACGCTGGTCGACCTGGATGACGTCGTCCTGGCCGAGGTGGAGCGCACGCGGCTGGGGGCGGCCGTGTCGGTCGACACCTCGGCGGTGTCGGGGGCGCCCGTCCGGGGGCAGGTCGAGGATCTGGCCCGGGTGGTGCGCAACCTGCTCGAGAACGCCGTGCGCTACGCCCGCTCCCGGGTGGCGGTCAGCCTGGGCGTGGAGGACGGCGTGGCCGTGCTCACCGTCGACGACGACGGCCCGGGCATCCCCCCCGCCGAGCGGGAGCGGGTCTTCGAGCGGTTCGCCCGCCTGGACTCGGCCCGCAGCCGGCAGCTGGGGGGAACCGGGCTGGGCCTGGCCATCGCCCGGCAGGTGGTGGTCGACCACCAGGGGTCGATCACGGTCGAGGACTGGCCGGGAGGCGCCCGCATGGTGGTGCGCCTCCCCGCCGAGCCCTGAGCTCAGGCCGTCTCGGGACCGCCGGCGCCGGCCGGGAAACGGGCGACGCCCGCGTTCAGGCTGCGCCACATGTGCCCCTCGCCGGGGTCGGCGACCAGGAAGCGACCGCACACCCGACCCCACCACTGGGCCGGCCGGGCCAGGGTCTGGTCCCCGTAGAGCGCCAACCAGGGGCCGCCGTCGATGCCGTGGTACTCCGACACCCCACCGCCGGGCACGGCCGCCGAGGTCCCCACGAACTCCACCTCCACCGGGCAGCCCCCGGCCGTGATGTCGATCGTCGCCCGGCGCAGGAACGGGTCGACCACGAAGTCCCGCCGGTCCACCACCAGCTCGTGGCGTTCCCCCACGCAGTCACCGTCGCCGCCGGCGAAGCAGGTGAACCGGTCGATGACCACCAGGGGCTGGGCCAGCTGCTCGGGCCGGCCGTCGCGCACCACCACCCCGTCGTAGCCGCACACGTTCACCGACTCGTAGCGGTCCGGAAACTCCTCAGCGAACCAGCCGCACACCCCGGTGGTGGCCTCCAGCCGGGCCGACGACGGCTGCTCGTCCTCGGCCGTGGCCCCCGCCGGTCCGGCGGCCGACATCCAGGCCGCGGCCACCAGCGACGACGCCACCACCGCCACCTGGCGGCCGGTTGACGAAATCCCCATCCCCATCTCCTCCCTGTTGATCCGAATGGACCGATCATCGAGAAGTCCACCCCCCGGGCGGAATGTCCCCGTGACGGGAATGTGCTGGACAGACGGGTGAGAATTTGCTGACCTCGTGGATAGGTCGAAAGAGGAGGTTCGTTGGCGCTCGGCGGTTTCGTGGAGGTGCAGGGCCCGCAGGGTCACAGGCTGGTGGAGCTCACCGGCGACAAGTCGACCATGGGCCGGGCCGACACCAACGCCGTGGTGGTGCTCCTCGACCCCTCGGTGTCCCGCCTCCATGCCGTCGTCGAGCGCTACCCCGGCGGCTTCTGCCTGCGGGACCTGGGTTCGGCCAACGGCACCTTCCTGAACGGCGAGCGGGTGGTGACCGAGGTCCGGCTGCGCACCGGCGACGAGATCCGTTTGGGCAACAGCCGGATGACGTTCTACGCCGTCGGCGACGACGAGCTCGAGACCACGGCCGTGACCGAGGGCCCGCCCACCCTCACCCGCCGGGAGCACCAGCTGCTGGTGGCGCTGTGCCGGCCGGTGCTGGCCGGTGGCCCCTTCAACCAGCCGGCCAGCATCCGCCAGCTGGCCGCCGAGCTCTTCGTCACCGAGGCCGCGGTCAAGTTCCACCTGGCCAACCTCTACGACAAGTTCGGCCTCACCGAACGGGCCGACGGCCTGCCCCGGCGGGTGAGCCTGGCCAACGAGGCCGTCCGCCGGCGGGCCGTCACCATCTCCGACCTGCGCGCCGCCAAGTAGGCGCCGCCCGCGCCCTGGGTTCCACCTCCCGGCCGGCGGGCCGGGTCAGGAGCAGACGGCGCAGGGGGTGGGGAAGGCGCCGGCCGGGGCCAGCGGCAGGTTGACGAAGGACGCCGCCGCCCCGTGGCGCTGCACCTCGTAGACGCCACCCACCAGGTTCACCAGCTGGCCCGGCGTGGGCAGCAGATGGGGGAAGTCCGACGTCGTGAGCGTGACCCGCAGGCGGTGGCCGGCCGTGACGGTGGTGAAGACGGGCGGGACCTCGATGTCGTAGCGGGTCACCTCGCCCGGGGTGACCGGCCGCACGGACTCCTTGGTGTAGGGATGCCAGGGCATGAGCGGCCTGCCGTCGGGGCCGGTCCACGTCCGGGCCGGGTCCAGGGCCCGGAAGGAACCGAGGAGGGCGCCCGAGGTGAGCGGCCGGGACGTGCCGGTGGCGTCGACGTCCTCCACGGTGGCCACCCACATGGTGTCGGGCCGGGTGGAGGTGGCGAAGACGGTCACGTCGATCGGCCCGGCCAGTGCGGTGTCCTCGGAGAAGGCGTCGCTCGTGTAGGTGAGGGCACCGGGCCCGGCCTGGATCGAGCGGTCGTCGGCCATGCAGCGGTCGAGGGGGCCGAAGGAAGCGAAGAAGGCGGACGGGCCGCCCATGCCCCACACGTCCGTGGCCCGGTTGCAGGGGCTGCCGGCGCCGGTGAAGACGATGCTGTCGCCGCCGCCCGGAGCGCCGGCCGGGGGTGTGGCCGACAGCGATGCGCCCTCGTTCAGCCACAGCGCCGTCGGGTTCGTCTCGGCCAGGGGATAGCGGGCGGTGTCGACGAACCGGTCGGCGCCCTCCTGGTAGAGGTGCAGGGGGGTGGCGGTCTCGGCCATCCCGGTGGCCTCGTCCTTCAGCCAGGTGTCGAACCAGCGCAGCTCGAGTTGGTCGAGGAGGGCCTGGTCCACGGTCACGTGGTACCAGGGACCCATGACCGCCTGGTACCGGCCCGTCACCGGCTGGCCCGCCTCCATGGCCGCGCCGACGGGCCGCCCGGCCCAGGCGTTCTGGAGGCCGGCGAAGTTCCGGAGCGCCCCGGCCTGGAAGAAGTCGTGCCAGCCCCCGACCATGAAGGCGGGGATGCCGTTGTCCACGACCCGTTCGAGGAGCGAGGCGGGGTTGCGGGCCGCCCACCACTCCCCGTCGAAGGACCGCTCCCCGCCGGCCAGGATGTCGGCCAGCATGGCCGCCTGGAAGGCCGGGAGGTGCTCGGCCTCGGTGAGGGGGATCCGGGCGGGGTCGGCGCGGTGCTCGACGATCGGGTTGAGCAGGTTGAGGGCACCGGTGAGGGCCAGGTAGCCGGGGCCGAACTGGACGTTGGGAATGCCGCCGTCGAAGGACGCCTCCCGGTAGAGGTCGTGGCCGGCCACCACGGGGAAGATGGCCTCGAGCGGCGAGTCGGGGCCGATGGCGGCGGCGGTGTGGAACTGGTTGATGCCGAGGTAGGACAGGCCGAGCAGGCCGACCTTGCCGTTCGAGCCCTCGAGCCCGGCGGCCCAGTGCACGAGGGTCACCCCGTCGGTCGCCAGCACCGGGTCGAACAGGCCGAACGAGCCACCCGAGCCGCCCGTGCCCCGGACGTCGGCCACCGCCTGGATGTAGCCCCGCTCCACCAGGTAGGGGTTGAGGCCGCCCGACGCCGAGGAGAAGTTGCCGCCCGACTTCCCGTAGGGCGTCTGGGTGAGGATGACGGGGAACGGGCCGGCGGCGGGTTGGCCCGTGTCGGGATCGGTGGGGAAGTGGACGTCGGCCCGCAGCACGGTGCCGTCCGCCATCTCCACGGGCACGTTGGCGGTGGTGCCGACGGCGTAGCGGACGGGGCCGGGAGTCCAGCTCCCGGCCGGGGCGGCGACGGGCAGGGCGATGGCGGCGCCCACGGCCACCACCGCCATCACGACGGAGCGGCAGATCAGGCGGGACCGGTCGGACGGGGACATCGCACCTCCCAGGTACGCACGTCATCGTGCGCTGAAAAACATGTTCGTACCTCATGTACGCTAGTGTTTCTGAATCGTGAGCGCAACCCCTGACCGGCCGGCCCCCACCCTCCCGGGCCGCGAACGGCTGCCCAGTGGCCGCCACGGCCTCACCCGGGAGGCGGTGGTGGCCTCCCAGCGGGGCCGGCTGATCGAGGCCATGGCCCAGGTGGTGACCGAGAAGGGCTACGGCCCGGCCACGGTGGCCGACGTGGTGGAACGGGCGGGCGTCTCCCGGCGGACCTTCTACGAGCAGTTCGCCGACAAGGAGGCGTGCTTCCTGGCCGTCTACAGCACCGGCGCCGAGGTGCTGCTGACCCGGATCCGCCAGGCCGTCGAACCCCTGCCCGAGGCGGGCTGGCGGGCCCGGGCCCGGGCGGGTGTGGAGACCACCCTGGCCGTGCTGGCCGAAGAGCCCGACTTCGCCTGGGCGACCCAGATCGAGATCCTGGGTGCCGGCCCGGCGGCCCTGGAACGGCGGGCGGCGGTCCTGGGCGTGTTCGCCGAGATGTGGCGCAGCCTGCATGCCCGGGCCCGCCAGGAGGAACCCGATCGGGTCCCGGAGCTGCCCGCCGAGGTGTTCACCATCCTGACCGGCGGCATCGAGGAGGTCGTCCGCGAGCGCCTGCGAACCCAGGGGGCGGCCTCGCTCCCCGGCCTGGCCGACCCGGTCCTCCGGGCCGTGCTGGCCATCCTCGGCGACCGCCCGGCCTGAGCGGTTGCGCTCCCCTGGCGATCTTTACCAAGGCTTGAACGGCCCTTGGTTCGCACTGAGGATTGGGCCCGGCAAGATGGCCGGGTGCGCACCCTGGTGAAGCTGACGGTCGCCTGGCTGGTGGCCACCGCGGCCGGGGTGGGGCTCGGGATCGTGGCCGTCGGCGTCGTCACGGGGCCGGTGACCGGGGACCGGCCCGAACGGCTGTCGGCGCTCGCCGTCCGCAACCACCCGGCCACCACGGCGTCCACCGTCCCTGTCCCCGTCCCCGTCCCCGCCCCTGTCCCCGTCCCCGCC
>JBOGFE010000225.1:0-3917 GCA_050741935.1 Acidimicrobiia bacterium
GTGGTCGCCTTCGTGGACAGCCAGGTGGCCGGTTTCGTGCACGACGAGATCGAGGGCTCGCAGGGCGCTGCCTTGGCTGGGAGCCATCTTGTGCCGGACCGGACCACAGTGCATGGCCATGAGCGCCTGGAGGCCGTCGCGCCGGTAGGGGGTGGCGGTGAGTCCGAGCCAGCGACGGACCGGGATCTCGCGCACCGCTCGTTCGAAGGTCACGGCCGGGACGTGGTGGCACTCGTCGACGATGACCAGCCCGTAGGCGGAGGTGACTTCGGCGATGTCATCACGGCGGGCGAGGCTCTGCACCATGGCCACATCGACCATCCCCCTGGCTCGGTTGCGGCCACCGCCGAGCTGGCCGATCTGGCGAGTGGTGAGGCCGAGGTGGGTGATGAGCCGCTCCCGCCATTGCTCGACGAGTGGCTTGCGGTCGACGATCACCAGGGTCGGGGTGCGATACCGGGCGATGACGGCGCACCCGACGACCGTCTTGCCCGAGCCGGGTGCCGCCACCAGCATCCCGAGATCGTGCCTCGTCAGCGCCTCGGTGGCTGCCGTCTGTTCCGGAGTCAGCACGGCCCGGAGGCTGACCTCGATCGGATCCGGTGTCGGTCCTTCCTCGACCACCACCAGGCGGATCCCCGCCTCCGCCACGATGGCTTGCGCCTTCGCCCGCAGCCCTCGGGGTATGAGGAGACGGTCGAGCGTCTCCCGGTAGCAGCGGATGAACCGGGGCGTGTCCCAGGTCGAGAACCGCATCCGCTCCTTCTCGTAGAACTCCGGGTTGTGCAGCGACGCGGCGTGCTTGAGGGCGGCCAGAAGCGCGGGTGGCACAGCGATCCGATCGATGCCCAGCATCGCTCCCGCCCAGGCGGCGATCTCCGGCGGCGGACTGGGCGCGACCGACGGGAGCCGTGACCGGCGATAGGTCGGCGCCTCGGGACCCGTCGCCAAGTCCCCGAAGGCAGTGGCCAAGGCCGCGGCCTCGTCCGGGTCGAGACGTTCGACCGAGGAGAGGAATGCCCATTGGTCCTCGTACGGCTCGAGGCTGGTCGGGTCGAGGAAGACCGTCGTGTCACGTTTGCGGCATTCGCCCTGGAGCGGGAGCGCGATGAGATTCCCGAACGACCCCTTCGGCATGAAGTCCTGGGCGGGGAAGAGCCGGTCGTAGCTGACGAGGTCGAGCTCGGCCCGGACGGTCATCGCTTCACGCAACAGGTGGACACCGATCCGTCGGGCAGAAGCGGCGGGCACCTGGCCGCTGAAGAAGACCCAGACGTGACCGCCGTCGCCGGAGCGGGACCGCTCCAGCGCGGCCGGGACCCCCGCTGCCCGGGCGGCGTCGAGATAGGCCAGTGAGTCGAGCACCCAACCAGCACCGTCGAAATCGCACACCAGCACCCGGCACGCATCGCCCGGCACGAGCGGATACAACCCGGCGTGGATCCGTCCTGCCAGGTGCTGTTCGGCGACCTCACCGGTCAAGGGCAGGTACTCCCGGTCCGGGCGGCGGGCGTTGCCCCACCCTCCGACGACGGCCGGGCTCCAGCCGGTCTTGCCCGTCCGCTGGTTCTCCCACCGCTCGGCGTAGACGTCATCCCGCCCGACGAACAACGACCGGAACAGGCGTTGCTCCCAACCTGGCGGAAGGACAGCCGTGGTGACGCTCACGCCCTGGGCGTAGTACCCGAAGGTGGCGTGGAAGGCCGAGGCTTCGCCGATGGCGCCGTCGACTCCGTCGGCGAGGATGTCGTCGGTGTCGTCGAAGAAGCACAGGTCAGCTTCGACCGATCCGATGGCTTCGGCCGGGAGGGTCGTGTCATCGAATGAGCCGAGGATCGCTTGGCTCCCCACAACGATGACTTCTCTGCGGCCGGCGATCCGCGACGCCGCTCGCAGGAGATGGGCCAGCTGCTCTCGGGTCAACGGCGGTACCCGCCCCGGCGCGTCGTCGACCGGAACGCGGCGAGGACCGCCTGGCGCTCGGCATCGGTGAGGACGCCGGCGAACGGCGTGTTCTGTCGAAGATCGGCTGCTTGAGGACTGGACATGCAGAGGACGTCGAGGACGGCTTCCACGGGTCCATCGAGGAGCCGCTGCCAGATGGCCAGCTGCGCGGCGGCTTGACCTCGGGGATGGGCGGTCAGCATGACCTTGAGGTTCGCCCGGGCGGTCCGGAGGTGACGCTCTGGGTCCTCGGCGATGCGGCCGGCGATGGCCCGATGCAACCAGAGGCTGCGGCGCTGGTCCCTCGTCAGCTCCCGGCTGGGCTCAGAAGCGGCCAGGCGCTCGAGATCGGAGCGGCGCACCCGCCGGTGACTCCCGGTCGAGGTGTGGGGGAGCAACCCACGGCTGCAGAGGTCGACGACGTGCTGGCGCGACGAACCGAGAACCCGGGCCGCCTGCCCGGTCGTCAAGAGTTCCTCATCACGCAGCGTCACTTGGCGATCGTACCTTAAACACAAAAAACACAACGCCCGGGAGGCTCCCCGTGCTCACGCCGTGCTCACGAAATAGATGCCGCTGGGTGGCACCAGACGTCACGCAAGGAGAGGCCGGAGGGCAAAAGGGCTGATCAGACGGCACGCAATGAACAGGTGGACATCGAGACGATCGACCGGGTGGCTCGACTCCGGAACGATTGTCGGCTCGCCGGCCATCCGCTCCATCAGAAGCAGCACAACGGTGATCTCTGGGTTGCCGCCACCGCCATCCGTTGGGGGGTCCCACTCGTGGCCCACGACGGCGTGTTCCTGGGTTGCTCTGGGCTCGACCTGCGCACCGAGATCTCGGCCGGCCCGTAGCCGGCGTGCCCCGGGTTACCCGTCTTCGGCGGTGGTTCGGCGCCGGGGTCCCGGCACTTCGTCGCTGGACGAGAAGAGCACGTCGGTGATGGCCTCGGCGGCTGCCTGTTTCTCTCCGCCGAGGAGGTGCCCGTAGACGTCCTTCGTGATGGAGACGGAGGCGTGGCCGAGGACTTCGGAGACGACCCAGAGCGGCGTGCCCTGGGCGAGCATGATCGAGGCGGCGGAGTGGCGGAGCTCGTGCGGGTGCCAGTGGCCCAGACCGGCCTTCCGGCAGAGCCGATCGAAGTAGTGGGCGAAGTTGTCCGGGTCGAGGGGCGTGCCGAGCGCGGTGGTGAAGACCAGTCCCGACTCGATCCAGGCCGGGCCGACCGCGAGTTGCTCTGCCGCTTGCCGGGCCCGGTGCGAGCGGAGGAGGGCGACGAGGGTGGGAGTGAGGTGCAGGGTCCGCCGGGAACGCTTCGTCTTGAGGTCCTTGAGGACGAGTTGGGTCTGCCGGCCGGTCGTTGCCGCGGCGTGCTCATCGAGGCGGATTCGGGCGATCTGGCGTCGGAGGATCATCGACCGCTCGTCGAGGTCGACGTCCGTCCAGCTCAGCCCGAGTGCTTCGCCTCGTCGCAGGCCCAGGGTGAGCGTGATGGCGTAGAGCGCTTCGAGTCGGTCGCCGGCCGCCGCGTCGAGGAGGCGCTTCGCTTGGGGGACGGTCAGGGACCGGCCGTCGGCTTGCCCGACCCGGGGCGCGTCTGAGAGTGCGGCCACGTTCCTGATGACGAGGGATTCCCGCTCTGCTTGGCGGAGCGCCGCCCGGAGCACGGCGCGCATGATCCGGATGCTGTTCGGCTTGTAGCCAGCCTTACGTTTCGTCGCCCAGAGAGCGTTCACGTCGGAGACGGTCAGCTGACTGATGATCTTGGCGCCGAGCGCCGGTTTGAGGTGCGGCTTGACCATGTCGGTGTAGTTGGTCACCGTCGAGGGTTCGACTCGGGCGGGCAGACCGGCCAACCAGGAATCGAGGAAGGCGCCGACGGTGAGGCGGCGCGTCGGTTGTTCGATCCCGGCGTCGAGGGAGCGGTGAAGTTCCTTGAGCTTGGCGATCACTTCGGCCTTGGTGTGCCC
>JBOGFE010000226.1:0-2785 GCA_050741935.1 Acidimicrobiia bacterium
CAGCAGAGGGCGCCGGTCAGGGCCATGGCGCGTGTATCCCCGAAGCGGAGTGCTCCGGTTCGTTGGCCCTCCCGTATGTAGGGCTGGTGGATGCGCTCAAAGAGCGCAGAGCCGATGGCACAGCCCTGACCGGCACGCTCGATCAATAGCAGACGACGGTTGACCTCGTGGCCTTTGGCCACCAACTGGGGCAGGTTGTGGAGTCGGGCTTGGCAGCCCACGTCGGATGGCTTGTTGATGACGGTCTCGATGCGCAGCGCTCTCCCCTCCTTCAAGTACTGCTTGACCCTGCTGTGCTTGTAGCGGAACTCGAGCTGCACCTCCGTGCCGGGCCCGAAGACGCGAGTGCGGAACAGGTGGTCGCGAGCTCGACGGACCTGCCGGGCGAACACGGCCGCGACCTCATGGGGGCGGCCGATGCCGATGTTGTCGGCGACAAGGGACTCGAAGAAGGCCCGGGCCCGGCGAGGGTCGTCGAACACCAGGGTGCGGGACGCTTCGACCTGGCGAACCGACAGCTCCCACCAGTACCCGGCGTTACGGTCCGCCGTGGAGAACGGAACCGGAATGGCGGTGATCCAACGATCGAAGAACCCCTGCACGTCGTCGGGCCCGAAGCTGTCGCAGATCGCCTGGAGCCGATCCGGGTCGTCGCAGGCCGCGAACCCGTTGGCCAGCGCGGTGAAGCCGACGCCGGCGTGGGCGGCCTGGGCGAGTGGCCGGGGGGAATCTCACCCCCCGGCTCTCTCAGAACCGGGCGTGAACCTCTCGATTCACCCGGCTCCCATCACCCCGCCGACCGCTGCGCCGTGACCGCCCAGTGGGCGAACAGGCGAGGCGCACGTCTTCGGACGTCCGTCAGCCAGATGCTCGCCTTCCGGGAGCAGGTGCGCAGCTTCTTGTATTTCCGCATGGCCCAACGAGCCAGATACTCGTCGATGCGTCGGAGGGCTCTGGCCAGCCTGGAGCGGTAGAAGCGCCCGTAGTAGACAAGCCAGCCCCGCACGATCGGGTTGACCTCCCGTGCGAGGTCCGCCAGAGAGCTGGCACTGCGCAGGTGGAGCCGCCAGCGTCGGATCTCCTGGCCAACCGCCTTGGCGGCATCGTCGCTGATCGCCGGGGAGAAGCTCACGAACGTGCCGCGCTTTCCCGTGGCGAGGCGAGGACGGAACGTGTAGCCCAAAAAGTCGAACCGCTCGTGCTCATGCGAGCCGGGGCGATGCGAGTCCTTGCAGTACACGATGCGCGTCTTGCCCGGATGTAACTCCAGGCCGACCTGCGCCATCCGCTCGTTGACGGCGGCCAGGACCTCCTCGGCCCCGGCCTTGCTTTCGCAGTGCACCACCGCGTCATCCGCATAGCGCTCGAACTGAACGGCCGGAAACTGCTTGGCCATCCACACGTCGAACGCGTAGTGGAGGAAGAGGTTCGCCAACAAGGGCGAGATCGCTGAACCTTGCGGGGTCCCACGGTCCCGTTTGACCAAGGCGCCGTCCACCGTCTGCAGCGGCGCTGTAAGCCACCGCTGCACGTAGAGGAGAACCCAGCGCAGGTCCGTGTGCTTCGACACCGCTTTGAGCAGGAGGTCGTGTGGAATGCTGTCAAAGAAGGCTCGGATGTCAAGGTCGATCACCCAGTCCTTCCTCCAGCACCACTCCCGGCATGCCGCAAGCGCGTCCAGTGCGGAGCGCCGAGGACGATAGCCGTAGGAGTTGGGATGGAAAACCGGCTCCACCTCTGGCTCCAAATACATGCGGACCACCGTCTGGGCCACCCGATCGGCCACGGTGGGCACGCCGAGCGTCCTCACCCCTCCCGCCTTCTTCGGTATCTCCACCGCCCGGACCGGCGGCGGGAAATAGCTCCCCGAGGACATCCGATTCCAGAGCTTGTAGAGGTTCCCTTTCAGGTCTTCTTCGAACTCCGCGATCGACTCCCCGTCGACACCAGCAGCCCCCTGGTTGGCCTTCACCCTTAGGAAGGCCTCCCAGACAACCCATTTGGAAATATCAAACGGCTTCGGCTCGCTCACCGGCTCCTCCCCTGCCGTCGGCAGGGTTGACCACTGCTCGAGCGCAGGTGACCCGCCTCCTTCGCTCCACCCGCATTACCGGGCTTCATCGCTACTACGAGGCGGTCCGCCCCTATGCCCCGCATCGGTACTCTGCCCCTCGCGGTTTCTGCCGCTTGGGGTCCTCCCTCTCGGCGACCGGATGGCACCAGGCCACCTGACCGGCCGCTCGGTGTCGGGGCGACAGGTTCCCACGTTCCGCACCAGAGCCTGACCCGAGCTCGCGCCACCTCCATGCCGGGCACCACCTGGGCAGTAGACAGGTATCCCCCAGGCTCATCCCGAAGGGAAACGCACCCCCCGGTTTTGATGCCATCCAAGGGCTTTCGACACGTCATCAGTGGTTTGCTCTCGCTCGCCTTCTCGGCTCGTACCTGACGGACTGGCTGTCCGCCGTTTCCGCAACGCTCACCACCCCGGCTCTTGACCGGCGCAGCTTGCGGTGGTTTGCGGCCTCCCCCTGCAGGGCGGCCACGGAGGGCCCACGACCTCCATCTCTGATGCAGCACCGAACTTCGGTTCCGATCTCCTACATCGACACCTCCGTTCGTTCGTGGCACACGCGCTTGGCCCACTCGTGGCCGTTCACCCATACCTTGGCGGGATAGGGGAAGTAGGTGCAGATCTTGATGAACCCCGGACCGAAGTCGGGATCGAGGACGTAGAAGTAGTAGACGCCCACCCGGCGCTGCTCCTTGAAGAACGTGAACCCGT
>JBOGFE010000227.1:0-4769 GCA_050741935.1 Acidimicrobiia bacterium
GCCCGGGGCGGACAATCCCGAGGTTCGCGAGTTCACCTGCTAATTCACCCGGAAAGGCCCGGATCCCTGCTCAATGTCCGTTTTTGAACGCCAGGTGAACTACGTCCCACTGGCCTGCCGCGAGGCCGGCGCCGGCTGGGCCGGGGGGGTCCGCACCTGGCCGGCGACGAGCGCCACCTCGCGCCCGGCCAGGGCCCGGGCCCGGGGCAGCTCATGGGACGACAGGAGCACGGTGGCGCCCTCGGCGGCCATGGCCCGCACCAGGTCGTCCAGCAGGTCGCGGCCGGCGGCGTCGAGCTCGGCGTGGGGTTCGTCGAGGAGGACGAGGCGGGGCCTCCGGGCCACCAGGGCGGCCAGGGCGGTCCGCCGGCGCTGCCCGGCGGAGAGCCGGTGGAAGGCGAGTCCCGCCTGGCGCCCCAGACCGACCGCCTCCAGGGCGGCGTCGGCGTCGGCGACCCGCCCCCCGGCGGCCCGGGTGAAGAAGCGCACGTTCTCCCGGACCGACAGGTCGTCGTAGCAGCCGGGAGCGTGACCGAGCAGCGCCACCTGGCGGCGGGCGGCCAGGCGGTCGACGGCCAGGTCGTGGCCCAGCACCACGCCCGTGCCCCCCGAGAGGGGGACGAGGCCGGCCAGGAGGCGCAGCAGGGTCGTCTTGCCCGCCCCGTTGGGCCCGGACACGAGAACGACCTCGCCCGCGTCGACGTCCAGGTCGACGCCGGCCAGGGCCGGGAACCGGCCGAGCAGGCACACGGCGGCGCGGAGGTGGACGGTCGGCAGGGCTCCCCCCGAGGTGAGAGACGTCTTCACCCAAGTGTACGAACCTCGAGGCCCGCCCCCCGGGCTGCAGCCGACGGCACCGGGCCGCCCGGTAGCCTCATTCCAGTGGACCGCCTTCGCTCGGCTCTCTCCGTCATCGGTGCGACCCTCACGGGCACGGGCGTGCTCATCCTGCTCTTCGTCGCCTACCAGCTGTGGGGCACGGGGCTCTACGAGGCGCAGGCCCAGGACGATCTGAGGGCGCAGTTCGACGCCAAGCTGGCCGCGCCGACGACGACCACGACCACCGGTCCCGACCCGGTGACCGCGCCGCCCCCGGCGCCCACGGGCGAGGCGGTGGCCCTCATCAGGATCCCCAAGATCGGCCTGGACCGCCACGTCGTGGAGGGCACCGGACTGGCCGATCTGCGCAAGGCTCCCGGGCACTACCCCTCGACACCCCTGCCGGGGGTGGTGGGCAACGCCGCCATCGCCGGGCACCGCACCACCTACGGCGCGCCCTTCAACCGGCTCGACGAGCTGGAGCCGGGGGACGAGATCCTGGTCACCACGGTGGCCGGCTCCTACACCTTCGAGGTGGAGGAGAAGCGGGTGGTGAACCCCAGCCAGGTCGAGGTGCTGGCCCCGTCGCCGGTGGCCAAGCTGACGCTCACGACCTGCCACCCCAAGTACTCGGCCAAGCAGCGCCTGGTGGTGATCTCGACCCTGGCCGAGGGTCAGCAGGCGGCGCCGGCGCCGCCTCCGTCGGATGAACCGCCGGAGGCTGAGGCGCCCGACGCCCTGGCCGACGCCGGCCTGGGGAGCGGTCGCTCCAAGGTGCCGACGGTGCTCTGGGGCCTCAGCACCACCGCGGTTGGGGTCGCGTGGTGGTTGGCCGTGCGGCGCCGCCGGCACTGGACGACCTACCTGGCCGGAGTCCTGCCATTTCTGGCCGTGCTCTTCGTCTTCTACGCCAACCTCGAACAGCTCCTGCCAGCCAACTTCTGAGGGGCCACCCACCGCCATGACGACGGGCGGGCGACCCCTCAGTTGGTGAACCTGCTCAGCCCAGGGCGACCGCGGCTGCGGCCTCGGCCGCCGCCCGCTCCTTCCGGCTCTTCCCGAACACGAGGTAGAGCGACGGCACGATGAACAGGTTGACGAAGGTCGACGCCAGCAGGCCGCCCAGGATGACCACCGCCATCGGGTGCTCGATCTCCTGGCCGGGGATCGAACCGGCCAGGATCAGCGGCACCAGGGCGAGACCGGTGGTGAGGACCGTCATCATGATCGGCACCAGCCGCTCCCGGGCACCCTGGAGGACGAGGGCGGGCCCGAAGGGCACGCGCTCCTCCTTCTCCAGGTGCTGGTAGTGGCTGATGAGCATGATCCCGTTGCGGGCCACGATCCCGATCACGGTGAGGAACCCGACCATGGAGCCGAGCGAGATCACCCCGTCCCCCATGAAGGCGGCGAAGGCCCCGCCGACCAGCGCCATGGGCAGCGTGAGGAAGGCCAGCGTGGCCAGCCTGAAGCTGAGGAACGACGCCTGGAGCAGGAAGAAGATCCCGACGGCGGCCACGAGGGCGAGGCTCAGCAGGCGCCGGTTGGCCGCTTGGCGCTCCTGGTACTCCCCGAGCATGACGGCGTGGTACTCCTGGGGCAGGTCGATCTTGGCCAGGGCGGCCTCGACGTCCTTGACAACCGACCCCAGGTCACGGCCTTCCACGTCGGCGTCAACGTCGATCTTGCGGAAGAGGTCCTCGTGCTTCACGACGTTGGGCGACGGCTTCAGCTCCACCGAGGCCACGTCGGTCAGTGTCACGAGCTCGCCCGACGGCGTGTCCAGCTTCAGGTTGCGGAGGTCGTTGATGCTGTCCCGGCTCTCGGGCGGGCTCCACACCGGGATGTCGTAGGCCTTGCCCTCCCGGAAGATGTCGCCCACCTCCTCGCCGTTGACCAGCGTGGAGGCCGCCCGTCGCACGTCGCCCGGCTTCAGCCCGTAGCGCTCGGCGGCGGCCAGGTCGACCTTGACCTGGAGCTGGGGCATCTCGGCCTGGTTCTCGACGTGGGGCGCGAGCAGGCCGGGGACGCCGGCCAGTGCCTCGCTCAGCTCCTTGGCCTTGGCCCGGAGCACTTCCAGCTCGGGTCCCGAGATCCGGATGACGATGGCGTGGCTGGAGCCGGCCAGCACCTCCCGGATGCGCTCTTTGAGATACGTCTGCACGTCGGTGATCAGGCCGGGATAGTCGTCCATGACGGCCTGCACGGCGTCGCGGGTCTTGTCATAGTCGGCCTTGGGGTCGACGCTGACCCAGTTCTCACCGAACTCGGGGCCCACCGGCTCGTCGGACTGGTAGGCCTGTCCGATGTGGGCGCCGAAGTTGCGGATGCCGGGGATCTTCTCCAGCTCTGTGGCCGAGGCGGTGGTGATCCGCACCTCCTCTTCCAGCGACGTCCCCGGCTTGGTGAGGAAGTGCATGAGGAAGTCCCGCTCCTTGAAGTCGGGCAGGAGAGACTGGCCGAGGTTCGGGACCACGGACAGGCCGACGAGCGTCATGACGGCCATGCCGGCGAAGGCGGAGCGGGGCCGGCGGATGATCCGGGCCAGGACCCAGCTGTAACCCCGCTGCAGTACCACGGCCAGGGGCGACTCCCGACGCTCCAGCGGAGCCTTGCGCAGCACGATGAGGGCCAGGGCCGGCGTGAGCGTCAGGGCCACGGCCATGGAGACGAGCAGGGCGATGGCGTAGGAGAGCACCAGCGGCCGGAAGAACGCCCCGGACAGGCCCTCGAGGAAGAAGATCGGGATGACCGCCACAACCTCGAGCAAGGTGGCGTAGACGATGGCGCCGCGCACCTCGAGCGAGGCACCCAGGATCACCCCCGCCGTGGAGCGGGTACCGCCCTCCAGGCGGTGTTGTCGCAGCCGGCGGACGACGTTCTCGATGTCGATGATGGCGTCGTCGACCACGTCACCAAGGGCGATGGCCATGCCCGCCAGGATCATCGTGTTGATCGTGGTCCCCCTCCAGTTGAGGACCATGGCCGCCGCCACCAGGGACATGGGGATGGCGATCACGCTGATCAGCGCCACCCGCCACTCCCACAGGAAGAAGAACAGCATGACGATCATGAGCACGCAGCCGATGAGCAGCGTGCTGGAGAGGTTCTTGAGCGACGTCTCGATGAAGGTGGCCGGCCGGAAGATCGTGGTGTCGATGTCCAGCCCGGGCAGCCCGGGCTGGAGGGCCTCGATGGCCTCCTCCACCCCCCGGGTGACGTCCAGGGTGTTGGCCCAGGGCAGCTTCTCCACGATCAGCATGAGGCCGGGGCCGCCGTTGATGACGGCGTCGCCCACCATGGGCGGGAAGGTCTCGACCACGTCGGCCACGTCGCCGATCCGCAGGCCCCCATGGCCCTCGAGCGGTACCTGGGCCAGGTCCTCGGTCGACTCGATGGGCTGCCGGTGGCGGACGTTCACCCGATGGTCGGCACCGTCGATGAAGCCGCCGGTCCCGATGAAGTTGCCGTCGGTGAAGCCGAGCAGCCCGGCGTCGAGGGCGTTGGCGGTCGTCTCCATGACGGTGTCGAGCTTCACCCCGTGGGCCGTCATCCGCTCCCGGTCGGCCTGGACCGACAGCATCTGGATGCGCTCGCCCCAGATGGGCGCGTTGGCCACTCCGGGGACCTGCAGCAGCCGCTGGCGGATCGTCCAGTAGGCGATCATCGACTGCTGCATCAGGTTGAGGTCCTTGGAGGAGATCCCGATCTTCAGGGCCCGGCTGGTGGCCGACAGCGGCTGGAGCATGACCGGCGGCGCCGCCCACGTCGGCAGGTGCGGAGCCACCAGATCCAGGCGCTCCTGGACCAGCTGGCGGTTGAGCTGCATGTCCGTGCCCCGCTCGAAGATCATCTCGATCTGGGACAGGTCGTTCACGGACTTGGACCGGATGATGTCCAGCCCCTCGGTGCCCGCCAGGACTTCCTCCAGCGGCACCGTGATCAGGTTC
>JBOGFE010000228.1:0-10436 GCA_050741935.1 Acidimicrobiia bacterium
GATCTGGACGGCGTCGTCGGTCACGTTGAACAGGAGCCGGGGGTAGACCCCCAGGATGAGGATGAAGAGCAGCAGGGGTGCCCAGGCGATCCACTCCGGAGTGTGGACGTCGTGGACGTGGGCCTCCTCCCACTCGGCCGGGATCTTCCCCATGGCCACCCGCTGCAGCATCCAGAGCAGGTAGCCGGCGGCGAGCACGGTGCCGATGGCGGCGATGACCATGAAGGTCCGGAACGTCTCCTCGGGGAGGCCGCCGGCGGGCTCGTAGGCCGAGAGGATGGCGGGGAACTCGCCCCAGAACCCGGCCAGGCCGGGCAATCCCAGGCTGGCCATGGTGCAGAAGCCCAGGATCCAGCCGAGGCGGGGCGCCTGGAGGAGCAGGCCGCCGAGGCGGGACAGCTCGCGGGTGTGGAAGCGCTCCTGCACGGAACCGGCCAGGAAGAAGAGCATGCCGGTGATGATCCCGTGGGCCACCATCCCGAAGATGGCGGCGTTGATGCCGAAGTCGGTGAGCGTCGAGATGCCGAGCATGACGAAGCCCATGTGGGCCACCGACGAGAAGGCGATGAGCCGTTTCATGTCCCGCTGGGCCAGACAGGCGAGCGCCCCGTAGATGATCCCGATGACGGACAGCAGGCCGATCCACGGCGCCCAGTCCATGGCCGCCTCGGGGAGCATGGGCAGGGCGATCCGCACGAAGCCGTATGTCCCCAGCTTGAGGAGGATGGCGGCCAGGATGACGGAGCCCACGGTGGGCGCCTCGGTATGGGCGTCGGGCAGCCAGGTGTGGAACGGGAACATCGGCACCTTGATGGCGAAGCCCAGGAAGAGCCCGGCGAAGATCAGGTTCTGCGTGCCCCGGGTGAGGCCCTCACCGGCCTGCTGGGAGAGGACCACGATGTCGAAGGTGTTGGGGTCGCTCTTGAAGAAGAGGGCCAGGAACCCCAGCAGCATGAGGGCCGAACCGAAGAGGGTGAAGAGGAAGAACTTGATCGAGGCGTATTCCCGGTTGGGGCCGCCCCAGACCCCGATCATGAAGTACATGGGGAGCAGCACCAGCTCGAAGAAGATGAAGAAGAGGATGAGGTCCTGGGCCAGGAAGGTCCCGGTCATGCCCGTCTCGAGGACGAGCATGAGGGAGAGGAAGGCCTTGGGGTTGTGCGGCTCGGGGAAGTGGTCCCAGGAGTAGACGACGCACAAGAGGGTGATGGCCATGGTCAGGATCATGAGCGGGAGCGAGATCCCGTCGATGGCCATGTGGTAGCGGGAGGAGATGACCTCGATCCACGTCTTGTTGACGTCGAACTGCAGCACCCCGGCGTTGTCGTAGTCGAAGCCGGCCAGGATCCCCAAGCCGACGGCCAGGGTGGCGATGGTGGCCAGCAGGGCCACCTTCTTGTGAGCCCCCTCGTTGGCCCTTGGGATGGCGAGGATGACGGCCACACCCACCATGGGAATGAACACCGCCAGCGTGAGCGCCCAGGATTCGAACATCGTCTCTGTCGTGCCTCCCGATCCCTAGTCGAAGACCACCAGCGCCACGCCGAGTAGGCCTACCGCACCGAAGAGCATGAGGGCGTACTGCTGGACCCGGCCGGACTGCACCAGGCGGAGGAGCCCGCCGGTCTCGGAGGCCCCGATGCCGATGCCGTTCACGATGCCGTCCACGCCCTTCTGGTCGAGGACGTCGTAGGTGAAGCGGCCCACGATCTTGGCCCCCACCCCGATGGCGTTGATGATGCCGTCGATGATCTTCTGGTTCGTCCAGTAGATCCCCCGGGCCAGCGGGCCCTTGATGAAGCCCACCAGCCCGTCGACGAAGAGCTTGTCGAGGTAGTACTTCTCGACCACGAAGGTGTGCAGCCCCCGCAGCGCCGGGGACCGTCCCAGCAGCCCCCTGGGGGCGGTCTTGAGGTAGTAGACCCAGGTGGCCACACCCAGGCCGGCCAGGGCCAGGAGCACGGAGAAGCCGGCCAGGCCGATGTTGAAGGCGTGGTGGTGCAGCTCGAACTCGGACCCTTCGACGTGGAAGTGCACCCACTCGGAGAACTTCTCGATGCCGGGAGCGTTGGCCAGACCGATGAACACCGAGGGGACGGCGAGCAGCATGAGGGGCACGGTCATCGACCTGGGTGACTCGTGGGGGTGGCCGTGGCCCCGGTACTCGCCGAAGAAGGTCAGGTACAGCGCCCGGCCCATGTAGCAGGCGGTCATGAAGGCGGTCACGCTGCCGATGAGCAGCACGACGGGGAACCCGCCCTCCTTGGCGCCGAGCAGGATCTCGTCCTTGGACCAGAACCCGGCCAGCGGGGGGATACCGGCCAGGGCGACGGTGCCGATGACGAAGGTCCAGAAGGTGACCGGCATGTGCTTCTTCAGGCCGCCCATCTCGCTCATGTTGTTGGAGTGCACGGCGTGGATGACCGAGCCGGACCCGAGGAAGAGCAGGGCCTTGAAGAAGGCGTGGGTGAAGAGATGGAAGACGCCGGCCGTCCACGCCCCCACGCCCAGGGCGGCCACCATGTAGCCCAGCTGGGAGACGGTGGAGTAGGCCAGCACCCGTTTGATGTCGTCCTGGACAAAGGCCAGGCCCGCCGCGATCAGCATGGTGATCGCGGCGATCAGCGCCACCACGTTGATGCCGCCCGCCTCGATGGAGAAGCCCTCCCAGAACACTCCGTAGGCGCGGGCCACCAGGTAGACACCGGCCACCACCATGGTGGCGGCGTGGATCAGGGCGGAGACCGGCGTGGGGCCGGCCATGGCGTCGGGGAGCCAGATGTGGAGGGGGAACTGGGCGCTCTTGCCCATCACCCCGAGGAAGAGGAGCAGCCCACCCACGAGCGCCAGGTTGTGGGACATCTCACCCTCGAGCGCCATCCGGTTGATGACCTCGATGTTGAAGTTCTGGTCGGCGGCGAAGAACAGGGTGATGACACCCAGCATGAGGCCGATGTCGCCCGTGCGTGTGGTGAAGAAGGCCTTGAGGGCAGCCGAGGAGTTGACCTTCTCCTCGTACCAGTGGCCGATGAGCATGAAGGAGCACAGCCCCACCAGCTCCCAGCCGATCATGAGCTGGAGCAGGTTGTCGGCCATGACCATGAAGAGCATGGAGGCGGTGAACAACGACAGCGAGGCGAAGAAGTGGGTGAAGCGGACGTCGCCGTGCATGTAGCCCGTCGAATAGATGTGGACCATGAGCGACACGAAGGTGACGACCACGAACATCATGGCCGTGAGCCCGTCGACGTGGAGCCCGATCTCGATGGGGTGCTTCCCGCCGAAGTCGAACCACTCCCAGGCCTTGTCGACGACCTGCTCGTTGGAGATCCACTCGACGCCGACGAGGAGGGCGAGCACGAAGCTGGCGCCCACGGCGAGCAGCCCCGACTCCGCCCCCTTCTTCGGGAGGCGCTTCCCGAAGAACAGGATCACGAAGTAGGACACGGCCGGGATGAGGGGGATGAGCCAGGACACGTCGGCGAACGGCGTGCTGGCGGCCGCCCCGTGAACGGCTTCGGGCGCCTCGGTGGCCAGGAAGAGGGCGTTCATTCCCCTAGCCCTTCATGAGGTCGATCTCGTCGAGGTTGACGTCGACCCGGTTCCGGTAGATGAGCAGGATGATGGCGAGGCCGACCCCGACCTCGGCGGCGGCGATGGCGATGACGAACAGGGCGAAGACCTGGCCGGCGACGTCGCCCAGGCGGGCGGCGAAGGCGATCAGGTTGAGGTTGACGGCGTTGAGCATCAGCTCCACGCTCATGAGCACGAGCACGCCGTTGCGGCGGGCCAGCACCCCGTAGATGCCGACGCAGAACAGGAAGGCGGAGAGCACGAGGAACTGCGTGATCGGCATCTCGGCTCAGTCCTTCCGGGCCAGCACGATGGCGCCCACCAGGGCGGCCAGCAGGAGCATGGAGACGACCTCGAAGGCGACCACGTAGACCCGGAAGATGGAGTCGGCCACGGCCGAGGTGTCGTTGGCCGCCGCGGCCTGCGCCAGGTCGATGTCGATGCCGCCGAAGCTGTCGAAGAGGCGGACGGTGAGGACGACGAGGATGAGGGCGGCCACCGCCCCTGCGGCCAGGCGCTGGTTGTTGTCGAGCTCGATGTTCCGCTTCATCGGTGAGCGGGTGAGCATGATGCCGAAGAGGAACAGGATGATCACGGCCCCGATGTAGATGAGCACCTGGACCAGGCCGACGAACTCGGCCTGGAGGAGGATGTACTGGGCGGCCACACCGGCCAGGACGACGACCAGGGAAAGGGCGGCGTGGACCACGTTGGGCACGGTGACGACGGCGATGGCGGCGGCGGCCATCACCGCGGCGATGATCCAGAAAGCGACGTTGGCGCCCGTGGCTTCGGCGAGGAGGGTCACTACTTCTTGCCCTTCACCTCGGCACCGACCTCCAGCGGTTCGGGAGTGGGGACGGTCGCCATCCACTCGCCGAGCTTGTCCTTGTCGTGCAGGAGGTCGCCGATGCGGGGCTCCGAGTACTCGTACTCCGGGCTCCAGAACAGGGCGTCGAAGGGGCAGACCTCCACGCAGATGCCGCAGTACATGCACAGGGCGTAGTCGATGTCGAAGCGGTCGAGGATGGAGACGGTGCGGTCCCGGCCGCCGGCCCGGCGGGGCGGGCGCTTCTCCTTGTGGCCCTCGATGTAGATGCACCAGTCGGGGCACTGCCGGGCGCAGAGCATGCACACCGTGCAGTCCTCCTCCTTGAGGGCGATGACGCCCCGGGCCCGGCTGGGCGGGTCCTCCCGCTCGTGGGGGTACTGCACCGTCACGGCGGGCTTCATCATGGTGCGGAACGTCACGCCCAGACCTTCGACGAGGCCCTGGAGGGGCAACTTTTTCTTGGCCATCAGAGGATCACCTTGAAGAAGCCGGTGGCGAGGATGTTGAGCAGCGAGATGGGGATGAGGTACTTCCAGGCGACGCCCTGGAGCTGGTCCTCGCGGAGCCGGGGGTAGGTGAAGCGGACCCAGAAGATGAGGAAGGCCACCAGCATGATCTTGGTGAAGAGCACCAGGGGCCCGAGGATGTCGGCCATGGTGCCCTCCACTCCCGGCACCGACCATCCGCCCAGGAACAAGGTCGCGGCGATCCCGGCGAAGGCGAAGGCGGTCCCGAACTCGCCCATGAAGAAGAACAGGAACCGGAACCCCGAGTACTCCACCATGTAGCCCGCCACCAGCTCGCTCTCCGCCACCGGCATGTCGAAGGGAGTCTGGGTGAGCTCGGCCTGGGTGGCGATGAGGAAGAGGGCGAAGCCGATGAACTGGGTGAGGATGAGGGGGAAGCCGAGGCCGCCGAAGCCGAAGATCTCGCCGTTGGCCTGGAAGTGGACGATGTCCTGGAGGCTCATGCTGCCGGCCTGGATGACAACGCCGACCACGGCCAGGACCAGCGGCAGCTCGTAGGCGATCAGCTGGGCCGCGGCCCGCAGCGCCCCCATGAGGGCGTACTTGTTGGCCGATGCCCAGCCCGCCATGAGCACCCCGATGACCGACAGCGAGCTGACGGCCAGGGCGTAGAAGATCCCCACCTCGAGGTCGGCGACCACCAGCCGGGGCCCGGCCGGGATGACCAGGTAGATGAGGAAGGTGGAGATGAGGATCACGGCCGGGGCGGCCATGAAGACCCGCCGGTCGGCCTCGGCCGGGACGATGTCCTCCTTCTGGATGAACTTGATCCCGTCGCCGATGAGCTGGAACCAGCCGTGGAAGCCGCCCGGGTCCATGGGCCCGAGACGGCTCTGCATGTGGCTCATCATCTTGAGCAGGAAGACGTAGCCCAGGATCAGGGCCCCGGCGGGGATGATCGACAGGACGATCGCCGTCTTGATGGCGACGATGAGGCCCCAGGGGAGATCGATGGCCATCACCGGTCGATGTCCCCGAGGATGAAGTACAGGCTGGCCAGGATGGTGATGATGTCGGGAACGTAGACGCCCCGGAGCAGCCAGGGGAGGATCGACACGTTGGAGAAGCTGGCCGAGCGGATCTTCACCCGGAACGGGCCCGTCGCCCCCTTGGAGACGATGTAGTAGCCCATCTCGCCCAGGGGGTTCTCGGTGTTCACCCACACCTCGCCCTCGGGCACCTTGATGATGCGGGGCACCTTGGCCATGACCGGACCCGAGGGGAGCCCGTCGAGCATCTGGAGCACCATGCGGGCCGACTCCCGCGTCTCCTGCATCCGCACCCAGTAGCGGGCGTAGGAGTCGCCGTCGGGGTGGGTCCACACCTTCCAGTCGAGATCCCGGTAGACGAGGTAGGGGTTGCCGTCGCGGCGCAGGTCCCAGTCGACCCCCGAGGCCCGGAGGTTTGAGCCCGACACCCCGTAGGCCGAGCCCACCGACGCCGGGATGACCCCGATGCCGCGGGTCCGCACCTCGTAGATCTCGTTGCCGACGAGCAGCTCCTCGAAGGTGTCGACGGACTCGAAGACCTTGCGGATCACCCGGCGGGTGTCGTCGATCCACCCCTGGGGGAGGTCGATCCTCAGACCGCCGATGCGGTTGAAGTTGGGGTGGAAGCGGCCCCCGGTGGCCGCCTCGATGAGGTTGAGGACATGCTCCCGGTCCCGGAAGCCGTAGAACACCGGCGTGAGGGCCCCGACCTGGACGCCCATCTCCCCCAGGAAGAGCAGGAAGGTGGCGATGCGGGAGAGCTCGGTCAGGATGGTGCGGATGTACTGGGCCCGGGGTGGCGCCTCGATGCCCATGAGGAGCTCGGCGCCGTGGATGAAGGGCACCTCGTTGGCGAAGCTGGAGAGCCAGTCGATCCGGTTGATCAGCGTGGTGATCTGGGGGTAGGTGCGGAACTCGGTGAGCTTCTCGTAGCCCCGGTGCATGTAGCCGATGACGGGGTCGGCCGAGACGACCCGCTCCCCGTCGAGCTTGACCACCACCCGCAGCGTGCCGTGGGTGGCCGGGTGCTGGGGGCCGATGTTGAGGACCATGCCCTCGGTCTCGAGCTCCACGTTGACCCGGGCGTCGGCCAGGTGCTTCTGGACGAAGGCCCCTGCGTTTTCTGGAAGACCAGGGCGGAAGTCGGTGCCGGTCATTCGACCGCCGCCGTCTCACCTTCGTCGCCGGCCTCCTCGCCGGGCATCGGCTCGACGTCGACCAGGCCCGGCCAGGGCTTGATCTCCCGGGCCAGCAGCGGGAAGTCCTTGCGCAGGGGGTGGCCCTCGAACTCCGCCGGCAGGTAGAGGTGGCGCAGGCTGGGATGGCCGTCGAAGACCACGCCGAACATCTCCCAGCACTCCCGCTCGTGCCAGTCGGCCCCCGGGTAGACCGGCACCCAGGAGACGGCCCGGGGCTCGGCCTCGTCGAGATCGGTCTTGAACGTGACCCCGTGGTGGCGGGTGGTGGAGGACACCCGGGCGAGCAGCTGGAACCGGCCGGCCGAGCCGGCGACCCCGAAGGTCATCTCGGTGGGCTGGACGGGGGCGGACGTGTCGCCCTCGGCGTCGTCGCCCCCCGGGCGGGGGGCCGGGGCCCAATCGATGCCGCCCACGAACGAGAGGTAGTCGCAGGCGAGCCGGTCCCGGGCCACCTCGGCGGCGCGCCGCCAGGCGTCGGGGGCGACCCGGACGACGAGATCGCCGAAGGTGTGGCCGGACTCCACGATGGATTCGCCCAGCTCGGCTTCGAGGCGCCGCAACAGCTCGGCCGCCTCCTCGGGCATGGGGGCGGGCGGTTCCGGCTCGGGTGCGGCGGCGGATTCGGCCTCTGCTTCGGCCGCAGGCTCGGCTTCGGCCGCGGCCGCTTCAACCGGAGACTCGGGTTCGGCCGCTTCAGCCGGAGGTTCGGGTTCGGCGGCCAGGGCTTCGGGGGCTGCCGCGGCGGGTTCGGGTTCGGCTGCGGCCTCGGCCGGCGTCTGGGACTCGGGCGACGGCGTCTGCTCGTCGGTCACGGGCCGGTCAGCTTCCCACCACGATCGGCTCGCCCCGCCACCGCTCCGCCATGTCCTCGTTCTGGATCCGCTGCTGGAGGAGGACCACGCCCTCCAGGAGCGCCTCGGGCCGGGGTGGGCAGCCGGGGACGTACACATCGACGGGAATCACCTGATCGATGCCCTTGGTGACCGAGTAGGAGTCCCAGTACGGCCCCCCGCAGTTGGCGCAGCTGCCCATGGAGATGACGTACTTCGGGTCGGGCATCTGCTCCCACAGGCGGCGCACGGCCGGAGCCATCTTGTCGGTCACGGTGCCGGAGATGACGATCAGGTCGGCCTGGCGGGGGCTGGCCGGGAAGGGGACGACCCCGAGCCGCATCATGTCGTAGCGGGGGCTGGCCAGGGCCGCCCCCATCTCGATGGCGCAGCAGGCCAGGCCCCACTGGTACATCCACAGGGAGTACTTGCGGCTGTAGTTCAACAGCCAGGTGAGCGGCTTGGGGATCTTGCCCTTCTCCACTAGGCCCACCGGAGCACCCCCTTGCGCCAGGCGTAGAGGAGACCGAGGGCCAGGATCACGATGAAGATGACCATCTCCACCAGCCCGAACACGCCCAAGGGCTCCAGCCGGATCGCCCAGGGGAAGATGAACACCGCCTCCACATCGAACATGACGAAGAGCAGGGCATAGAGGTAATAGCGGACGTGAGCTTGACCCCAACCGCCAAGGGGGTCCACCCCTGACTCGTAGGTGATCAATTTCTGAGGTTGGGGCCGGGTGGGCCGGAGCAGCCGCCCGACGCCGAGCATGAGACCGACCATCCCGACGGCGGCGGCCATGAACACCGCCACCGTGAAGTAGGCCTGGAAGTAGCTCGCCGCCAGGATGCACCCGGACTGGAAAGCGGTCGGCACGTACGCGCCCCCCGAGCGGGAACCGGTCGACGACGCCGCGGAGTATACGTGAGAATTTTCACGAACCCGGAAACCGTCCCACTCCCCGGAAGTTTCCCCCCAGGACGGCACGAATTTTCCCCGTTGCCCCGCGGTTTCAATGACAAAGCGCCGAGGATGGAGACAGGGACCATTCACCGCCACAGCGAATGAGTAGCCACAGAGAGTGAGCGAGGCTCAACGATGAGCGTCCAGGGGCGGCAATGACGTTGGTGTTCAACCGCACGGGGGTCCGGGGCGAACAGCGGATGAGAACCGCCTTCGTCCTGTCCGGCGGCGGGAACCACGGTTGCGCCCAGGCGGGCATGCTCCGGGCTCTGATCGAGCGGGGCATCTTCCCCGACGTCATGATCGGCACCTCGGCCGGCGCCCTCAACGGCAGCGCCATCGCCGCCAACCCCACCCTGTCGGGGGTCGACCACCTGACCGGGGTGTGGAACTCCCTGCGGACCGAGCACATCTTCCCCGGCGGCCGTCTCGGCCGGGCCTGGAGCCTGCTCTCCGGCGGTGACCACCTCTACTCCAACCAGGGCCTGGCCGGGCTCATCGACCGGATGGCCCCCGCCCTGTGGTTCGACGAGCTGGTCGTGCCCCTGCGGGTCATCACCACCGACCTCGCCACCGGCGAGGAGGTCGTCATCGCCTCGGGCCGGCTCAAGCCCGCCCTGCTGGCCTCGGCCGCCCTGCCCGGCTCCTTCCCGCCCGTCCTCCACGACCACCGCACCCTGGTCGACGGGGGCGTGGTGGACAACGTGCCCCTGTCCCACGCCCTGGCCGGCCCGGTGGACCGGATATTCGTGCTCAACGTCTCGGGCGGCGTGGCCGACAGCCCGGTGAAGAACCCGCTCGACGTGGTGCTCCGGGCCTTCACCATCGCCCGCAACCTGCGCTTCGAGCGGGAGCTGGCCGCCGCCCCGCCCCAGATCGAGATCATCGTGCTGCCCCGGCCGGCCGACGGCCGGTCCCCCTTCGACTTCGCCGGCGCCGAGACGATCATCGACGAGGCCCACGCCCTGGCCGGGCGCTTCCTCGACGCCCGCAGCTCCAGCGAACGCCCGAGGCGCCGCTTCCGCCGGGCCGTGGTGGCCTGACCGGAAGCGGCGCCCCCAAGAACAGGCCGCTCGACCCCTCGGTCTACCTCCGCAGCGCGTAGAGGTTGTTGAAGGGGTTCTCCATCTCCACCCGGCTGACCGAGCCGAAGCCGGCCTCGGCGGCCAGCTCCTTCAGCTTGGGCTCGTGGAGGCCGACCGTGCCGAGCCCGGCCCCACCCCCGGCCAGCGACGTGGTCATGCAGTAGAGGACGGAGAAGGAGAGGAACATGGCCCCGAGGGGCCCGGCGTTCTCCTCCAGCTTGTCCGAGCAGTTGATGTCGAGGCAGAGGTAGACACCGTCGTCGGTGAGGGCCTCCCGGATGGCCCGCAGCACCCCCACCGGGTCGACGGCGTCGTGGATGACGTCGAGGGTGAGGATCACGTCGAAGGCTTCGGCCAGCCCCCCGGAGACGTCGCGGGCCTCGAAGCGCACCCGGTACCGGGGTGTTCACCCTGGTCGGTGCCGGTGGTTGACAT
>JBOGFE010000229.1:0-4785 GCA_050741935.1 Acidimicrobiia bacterium
GGCCGAGGATGGCCCGGCCGGAGGAGATGACGTCCAGGGTGGAGACGATCTTGGCCAGCAGGGCCGGGTTCCGGTAGGTGACGCCGGTCACCATCGTCCCGAGGGAGATCTCCTTGGTCCGGGCGGCCAGCCCGCCGAGCAGGGTGTAGGCCTCGAGCATCGGGTCTTCCCGGGGGCCGACCACCTCGATCTGGTAGAGGTGATCCATCACCCACAGGCTGTCGAACCCGTGGTTGTCGGCCGTCATGGCGATGCCGGCGATGGTCTCGAACAGGTCGGCGTCGGCCACGCCGGGAAAGGTGAAGTTGGGGATCTGGAGCCCGAGGCGGGTGACCAGCGGGCGGCCGGCGCCGGTCACGACAGGCCGATGAGGTCGACGACGAAGACCAGCGTCTCGTTGGCTTTGATGACGCCGCCGGCGCCCCGGCTGCCGTAGCCGAGGTCGGGCGGGATGACGAGGCGGCGCCGCCCGCCGATCTTCATCCCGACGACGCCCTGGTCCCAGCCGCCGATGACCTGCCCGGCGCCGAGCTTGAAGGTGAACGTGTCGCCCCGGTCCCACGAAGCGTCGAACTGCTGGCGGGTGCTCCAGGCGTTGCCGGCGTAGTGGACCTCCACGGTGTGGCCGGCCTGGGCCTCCTCGCCGGTCCCCACTTCGATGTCCTCGATCACGAGTTCCGCCGGTGGCGTTTCGCCGGCCGGCACGTAGACATGCGGCTTCTCACTCATGGGGTCAAGCTAGCGCCGGTGCCCGGCCGCTTCCGGACCGGCGGCGCCGTCAGGGGCCGGCCACCCAAGCGGTGCCGATCAGGGCGTCGCGGGTGACCAGGCCGGCCAGCCGCTCGACCGACCAGCCTTCGGTCCCGTCCGGCCGGAGCGGAAGAACCAGGTAACGCTGTTCGGACGTCGAGTCGACGACCTGCAACTCGACGCCGCCAGGCACCTCCATGCCGAACTCGGCCAGCACCGCCCTCGGCTCACGCACCACCCGGCTGCGGTACTCGAAGCTCTTGTACCAGCTCGGCGGCGGCCCCAGCACCCCGCTCGGGTAGCAGGAGCAGAGCGTGCACACCACCACATGATGGAGCTCCGGAGTGTCCTCGAGCACCCGCAGCGGGATGTGCTGGGGCACGAGCTCGGAGATCGTGGCGGTGGCGTCAGCGAGCAGTCGCGCCCGGTAGTCGGGGTCGGTCCAGGCCCGGGCCACGATTAGGGACCCGAGGGCCAGGCTGGCGTGGACCTCGTCCGAGCTCTCGGGAGGGGGAGGCTCGTCGTCGGTCGCGCTGGGTTGCAGGTGACCGTGCTCGGCGAGGTGCCGTTCGAGGATCTCCGTGCGATGCTCCGGCGTGAGCGTCATTCGGCCTCCTCGAGGTCGCTTTCCCAGATGTCGACCACCACCGTGTGGTCGGGCCCGGCCCCGAAGAGGTCGGTGGCGGGGAACGACACGGCGTAGATGTGCTCCATCGGGCCGTGCCGGCCGGTGGCCGCCGACTCGGTGGGATGCGACCAGGCGCACGAGCGGCGCACGACCGTGCCCACCCGGTTGCGGACGTATCGGGGGACCCGGGTGTGACCCGGCGTGACTGGGTTGGCGACGCGCACCCGGTGGCCCGCGGCGAAGCGGGGTGGCGAGGCGGGCTCCCCCTTCGGTTTGGGCTCGGGTTCCGGCGCCTTCGGGCCGTCGAGCAATCCCTGCTCGGCGGCCATGCGTTCGATGGCCCACAGCCATCGCTCGTAGTAGCTCGACGCCAGGTACTCCGCCGGTGGCATCTGTTCGATGGTGTGGCGGAAGTGATCGATGGTCGTGTTCCCGACCACCAGTCCGGCCAGCGCCGCCACCCGCCCTTCCCAGGAGGCGTGGAACAGCGCTTCGTCCTGCTCGATCGGGACCGGCCCGAAGCCATGCATGCCGCCCATGTCGTGCACGCCATCCATCGGGTCATCCTCGCGCTTCGGCACCGGCCAGTGAGTGTTGTCACGCTACTGACTACTAACGGGGCTTTGCCCCAGCCCGACGAGCGGTGTAGGTGACCTGTTCGGCCGTGGTGACTGCAGGCGGGGTGCCATGCCCTCCAGTCGGCGTCAAGAGCCTCCGCTTCGCTCCGGTCCCTGCGGGACGCCCTGCGGGCGCTCTTGACCCCGACTTCCGGTCATGGCGAGGGCAGGTATGGAAGCGATGCTGGGGGCATCGCTTCGGTTCCGAAGCGCTTGGGCCCATTCAGGCTGGTCCGGCTGGGTGGGGTGATGGCCGGGTTCGGGGGTCCGGCCGCTACTCCGCTCCGCTGCGGTCGCTGGCCTCGGTCGGGACGGGCGCGGGCTCCGGTCGAGCGCACTGCTGGTGCGAGGTGGTAAGCCTCGCCGTTGAACCGCTTGTGGCGGTTGGTGGCCAGTGAGGCCAACGACGACCGGAGCCCGACATGACCATAGCCCGAACGGTGGCCGAGGTGATGGCCGAGCACGTGACCTTGGAGGTGGAGTGCATCGACCGGATGTATCTCAACGTCTACGTGCCCCGGTTGCAGTACGAGCAGGGGGTGGCCAACTTCTTCATCGCCCACCGGGGGCAGCGGTTCGCGTCGTCGGCGCTGATGGACCCCATCACCAAGGGGTTCGTGGCGGAGATCCACCGCTTCGCGGCCGATCAGGGGGTCGACCTGGTCAGCTTCACCAAGGGGGAGCGCAAGGACGACATCGCCCATGAGTACCTGGCCGCCTTCGATGGTGACGAGGGGGTGCTGTTCGTCGGTCGGGCTCAGGAACGCACCCCGGTGTTCCGCACCGAGAAGCGCCGCAACCCTGTGACGGGGGCGACGTACCCGTGGATCGTTCGCTCGTCGGCGATGGTGAACCATTTCTACTTTTACTGTCTCGACGCCGACTTCGGGCCGTTCTTCTTGAAGTTCTGCACGTACTTCCCCTACAACGCCAAGCTCTGCATCAACGGCAACGAGTGGGCCAAGTGTCAGGCCACCAAGGCTGGGATCGCCTTCGAGGCCCTCGATAACGGGTTCGCCTCCTGTGAGGACCCCGGGGGCCTCCAGCGGATCTGTGACCGGCTCACCGCCCCCAAGATCGACGCCTTGCTGCGCAAGTGGCTGCGCTTCCTGCCCCATCCCTTCACCGGCGCTGACCGCCGCGCCGGGTACCGCTACGCGCTGTCGGTCCTCCAGGCCGAGTTCTCCCTCACCCAGGTCCTCGACCGGCCCCTCACCGGGCGGGTCTTCTTCGAAGACGTCATCCGCGACAACCTCGACCTCGGCCGACCCGACCAGATCGGCCTGGTCTTCGAACGGCGCGTCACCCGCCGGACCCCGGGACGGTTCCGCACCCGGGTCATCACCGACGGCGTGGTCCCCTCCCTCCACGTCGACTACAAGCACGCCAAGATCAAGCAGTACCACAAGCTCCAGCGAGCCCTTCGGACCGAGACCACCATCAACGACACCCGCGACTTCGGGATCGGCAAACGGCTGGAGAACCTCCCCGCCCTGCGGGAGGTCGGCTTCCGGGCCAACCGGCGTCTCCTCGACGTCCAACGCACCAGCTCCGACTGCCACATCGGCGAAGACGCCTTCAACCACATCTGCATGCCTGTCGTCACCGGCACCCAACGCGCTCCCGCCCTCCGTTTCGGTGATCCCCGCGTCATGGCACTGCTCTCGGTGCTCGTCATGTTCCGTCTCCTGCCCGCCGGGTTCTCCAACCGAGACCTCCGCGAGCACCTCGCGGCCCTGCTCGGCCTCCCGGCCGACACCATGACCACGGGCAGGATGACCTACGACCTCCGCAGGCTCCGCCTCCACGGGCTCATCGAACGGATCCCCCGAACCAACCGCTACCACGTCACCGACCTCGGCCTCCGAGCCGCCTACTTCTTCACCCGAACCCACCAGCGGCTCCTCCGACCCGGCCTCGCCACCACCCTCGACCCCTGGCCCGACGGCACACCCCTGCGCCACCACTTCGACCGGCTCGACACCGCTATCGACACCCTCATCACCAATGCCAGACTGGCGGCCTGACCGAACTTGACTCAATCGAGCCGGCTTCGCCGGCACAAGCCCCCTAGAGTCGGGCGTCACCCGGCACACGGTGAACGGTGAGAAAGGACGGCCACCATGGCCCAGCGGCTGCGCCGCCGGGGCCACGAGGTCGTCGGCTACGACCGCAACCCCGACGTTCGTAAGCGCTTCACAGCGCACTTGTCGGGGGGACACCCCCCGCCCCCCGGGGCCGACGTGAAGTCGATGGCCGAGTTGGCCGAGGCGCTCCCCGCGCCCCGGGTGGTGTGGGTCATGGTCCCCGCCGGCGAACCGACCCGGTCGACGATCGCCGAGCTGGCCGCGCTCCTGGCCACCTCCGATCTCGTCATCGACGGCGGCAACTCCAACTACCGCGACTCGATCGCCCGCTCGGAGGCGCTCGCTGCCAAGGGCATCGCCTTCGTCGACGTCGGCGTCTCGGGCGGAGTCTGGGGGCTCGAGAACGGCTACGGGCTCATGGTCGGCGGCGCCGCCGGGCACGTCGACCGCATCCGGCCGGTGCTGGAGGCCCTCGCCCCGGAGGACGGCGGCCTCGTCCACGCCGGCCCGGTGGGCGCCGGCCACTTCACCAAGATGGTCCACAACGGCATCGAGTACGGCCTCATGCAGGCCTACGCCGAGGGCTACGAGCTCCTGCGCGCCTCCGAGCTGGGGATCGACGTGCCCGGTGCGGTGGAGGCCTGGCGGCACGGCACCGTCATCCGGTCCTGGCTGCTCGACCTGCTGGCCCGGGCGCTGGAGG
>JBOGFE010000230.1:0-3886 GCA_050741935.1 Acidimicrobiia bacterium
CGGCCCTCGAGCATGGAGAAGCGGGTGAGCTTCTCGCTCATGTTGCCCTTGCCGTCGATCCGGATGAGGGTCGACAGGGGGACGGCGGCATCGCCGCCCGGCGGCGGGCCCAGCGTCCCCCCGAAGGTGAGCACGTTCGTCCGGTCGTAGGGCGGGTCGAGCGGCATCATGATGGAGGCGGCCCCGTCCCGGTTCCCGAGCAGGTGGGGGCCCCAGACCTCCCACTGCGCGGTGCGGGGGTCGTAGAGCTGGATCGCCCCGTAGAGGGCCTCGTCGACGGCCGCTCCGGCCGGCGCCATGCTCTGGCCTGCGGCGGGGTAGAGGACCTTGCCGGTCGGCAGCAGGTGCAGGCGCGGTGAGAGCGGCAGCGACGTCTCCGACGCCGGCCCGGTGGAGTTCTCGCTGAACTGGCCGGTCGCCGGGTCGTAGGTCTCGGTGCGCCGCACGTTGGACAGCTGGGTGTTCTTCACCCGCTTGGTGACGCCCCCGGCCACCAGCACCTTGCCGTCGGCCAGGGTGACCGAACCCGGGTAGCGGCGGTTGTGCTTCATGGCTCCGGCGGCGACGAAGGTCGAGGTGACGGGGTCGAAGATGCGGGCCGTCCGCAGCCCGGCGACCTCGGGCACGCCGATCCCGGACCGGTTCCCGTCGCCCGGGAGGCCAGGCTCGTTGTACCAGTCGCCGCCGCCCATGATGAGCAGGCGGCCGTCGCCCAGCGAGGCGATGTCGCCGCAGAACATGTCGCCGTCGTTGGCTTCGGGGTCATCGGGCGGGGCGGTGGGGGCCTGCTCCGGGCCTCCGGCGAGGCCCCAGGCGCTGCCCACGAGGCCGTCGCCGGGCCGGCCGGGGACGCCGGCCACGCCAGTGGGGTTGGTCTCCGAGCCGGCGTCGGGGTTGGTGCCGCCGCCGGTGGGCGTCGTGGGCGTGGCCCATTGCGGGAGCCCGGTGCGCAGGTCGAGCAGCCGGGCGGGGCTGTCCCGCATGTCGGCCGAGCTCGGCCCGGGGGTGGCGTTCTCCTGGCCCTCGAGGCCGGAGTAGTAGAAGACCCGGCCGTCGGGCAGCATCCCCATGGCCTGGGCCACCGGCTTGCACTCCACCCGGCTGTCGTCCGTCTCCCAGCAGGTCGGCGTGTCGAGGCCGCCCTCTTCGAAGGGGATGCTCCAGCGGCCGGTGAACTCGGCGGGGCCCACCGTGACCTGGGCGTCGGCCGGGGTCATGCCCGACACCAGCACCGTGGCGGCCAACGCCACCCACCACGTGGTTCGCCGGACTCCGCTGGGCAGGCACCGTCGCGGCATGCAGACCCCCTCAGACGCCGCAGTTCGGTCGAGACCCACAAATTACCCGACCAATTGGCCGGATCAACCCGCCGGGGCGTCGGGGCTCAGGTGTCCTCGAAGTCGCCGGCGCTGAGTCGCAGGCGGCGCAGGAGGCGGGTGAGCTGCTCCAGCTCCTTGGCCGACAGGCCGTCGAGGGCGAAGGAGACGGCGGTCACCGCCCGAGTGGCCTCGTTCACCACGTCCCGGCCGTCGTCGGTGATCTCGGCCAGGGTGGTGCGCCGGTCGGTGGTGTGGGGGACCCGGCGGACGAACCCGGACGCCTCGAGCCGGTCGATGATGTTGGTCACCGAGGTGGGGTGGATCATGAGCCGCTCGCCCATCTTCCCGAGGGGCAGGGACCCCTTGCGGGAGAACTGGAGGAGCACGAGGGCCTCGTAGCGGGCGAAGGTGAGGTCGTAGGGAGCCACCGCCTCATCCACCGCGGCGAGGATGATCTGGGCCGCCCGCATCACCGAGGTGGCCGCGGCCATGGCGTCGCCCCGCTCCCAGCGGCCCTCCCAGTGGCGGCGGGCCTCGTCGATGGGGTCGAAGGGCAGCTTGCGCTTGCCTGACATGAATCGAGGGTATCGCGTAGAGGTGAAAATTCCTAGGTAGACAAATAGTAGGACGTCCAAGTATTATCGACTTCTCCAACCTCGCGCCTCCGTGGAAAGGTGGCCCCTCATGAGCCCCCGTGACGACCTCCACGTCCCCGTCCACCCGGTGCGCATCGTCACCGCCGCCAGCCTCTTCGACGGCCATGACGCCTCCATCAACATCATGCGGCGCATCCTCCAGTCCCAGGGGGCCGAGGTCATCCACCTGGGCCACAACCGCTCGGTCGACGAGGTGCTCACCGCCTGCCTGCAGGAGGACGCCTCGGGGGTGGCGGTGTCGTCCTACCAGGGCGGCCACATGGAGTACTTCCGCTACCTGGTCGACCAGCTGGCCGCCCGGGGGGCGGGCCATGTCAAGGTCTACGGGGGTGGCGGGGGCACCATCGTGGCCCACGAGATCCGCGACCTCGAGGCCTCCGGGGTCCAGAAGATCTTCTCCCCCGAGGACGGCCAGCGCCTCGGCCTGGTCGGCATGATCAACACCATCGTGGCCGACTGCGACGTCGACCTGGCCGCCCAGGTGCCCGCTTCCCTCGATGAGGTCTACGCCGGCGACCACCGGGCCCTGGCCCGGGCCATCACCGTCCTCGAGGCGGGGACCATGCCCGAGGCGCTCCTGGCCGAGCTGCGCCAGGCCGCCGGGGCCCGGTCCGTGCCCGTCCTCGGCATCACCGGCACCGGCGGGTCGGGCAAGTCGTCGCTCACCGACGAGATCCTGCGCCGCTTCCGCCTCGACCAGGAGGACAAGCTCCGGATCGCCGTGCTGGCCGTCGACCCCACCCGCCGGCGGGGGGGCGGCGCCCTCCTCGGCGACCGCATCCGCATGAACACCCTGGACTCGCCCCAGGTCTACTTCCGGTCCATGGCCACCCGGGGCGCCAAGGAGCTGCCCGAGGGCCTCGCCGACGTCATCTGCGCCCTCAAGGCCGCCGGCCATGACCTGGTGGTGGTGGAGACCCCCGGCATCGGCCAGGGCGACGCCGCCATCGTCCCCCACGTCGACGTGCCCGTCTACGTGATGACGCCCGAGTTCGGGGCCGCCTCCCAGCTGGAGAAGATCGACATGCTCGACTTCGCCGAGGCGGTGGTCATCAACAAGTTCGACCGCCGGGGCGCCGAGGACGCCCTGCGGGACGTCCGCCGCCAGCTGGTCCGCAACCGGGAGGCGTTCTCCCAGAAGCCCGAGGACATGCCCGTCTTCGGCACCATCGCCTCGCGCTTCCACGACGACGGGGTGACCGCCCTCTACCAGCACCTGCGGGACCTCATGGCCGACAAGGGGCTGCGCCTGCCCACCACGGGGGCGCTGGCTCCCGTCTCGTCCCCGGTCAGCTCGGAGGTGGCGCCCATCGTGCCCCCGGCCCGGGCCCGGTACCTGGCCGAGATCTCCGAGACGGTGCGGGGCTACCACGCGGCCACGGCCGAGGCGGTGGAGGCGGCCCGGCGCTGCCAGGCGCTGCGCACCGCCCGGGAGATCCTCTCGGGACGCTCGGCTCCGACCGCCGACCTCGACTCGGCCCTGGAGGAGGCCACCGGGGCCCTGGCGGCCGGCGACCGCGCCCTGCTCGAATCCTGGCCCGACACGGTGGAGGCCTACTCCGGCGACGAGCTGGTGGTGCGGGTGCGGGACAAGGAGCTGCACACCGCGCTCGTGCGCGAGTCCCTGTCCGGCTCCAAGATCCCCCGGGTGGCGCTGCCCCGCTATGGCGACGACGGCGAGATCCTGCGCTTCCTGCGCGCCGAGAACCTGCCCGGCAACTTCCCCTTCACCGCCGGCGTGTTCTCCTTCAAGCGGGCCGGGGAGGACCCGGCCCGGATGTTCGCCGGCGAAGGCGACCCCTTCAAGACCAACCGCCGCTTCCACTACCTGGCCGAGGGCCACCCCGCCACCCGCCTGTCCACCGCCTTCGACTCCGTCACCCTCTACGGCTTCGACCCCGACGAGCGGCC
>JBOGFE010000231.1:0-3379 GCA_050741935.1 Acidimicrobiia bacterium
ACCCAGCGGGGCTTCATGCCCCGCCGGTGGTCGGCGGCACGGCGCCGGGCCCCCTCGGCCCGGAAGGCCCCATACTGATGCGGGTACCGGCGGGCGTACCTCCACCGGCGACGGCCGGAAGTACGCTCGCCCGGTGCTCCACCTCCCCGGGGGCGACCGGGCCCGGGCTCTGGCCCGGCGCTACGCCAGCAGGTTCGCCGACGTCGTGGCCGATCGGGTGGCGCAGCGCCTCGATGCCCAGGCGCCGGCGCCGGCCCCGGCCCCCGCTCCGGCGCCCATCGGCGTGGGCGACTTCACCCTCGCCATCGACTTCCCGGTCGCACCCCGCACCCGCTACGGCTTCGGGCGGCCCTCCCACCCGGCCCTGGCCGGTGTGCTCGCCCCGGGCCACGACCGCTACGCCGCCAAGCTGGCCGCCTTCGCCACCCTCTTCGACCCGGTGGCCGCCATTCCCGCCCACGCCTCGGGCGAGGCCGACCAGCCCCAGTGGATCAACGGGTGGATCCCGGGCCTCGACGGGCTCGCCCTCTACGCCTTCACCGCCCTGCGCCGGCCGGGCATCTACCTCGAGGTGGGCTCGGGGAGCTCCACCCGCTTCGTGCGCCGGGCCATCCGCGACGGCGGGCTCGCCACCCGCATCGTCTCCATCGACCCCGAGCCCCGGGCCGAGGTCAACGCCATCTGCGACGACGTGATCCGCCGGCCCCTGGAGGACACCGACCTGGCCGTCTTCGAGCGTCTCGCCCCCGGCGACGTCGTCTTCGTCGACGACTCCCACCGCTGCTTCCAGAACTCCGACGCCACCGTCATCCTCACCGAGGTCCTGCCCCGGCTCCCGGCCGGCGTCCTCATCGGCCTCCACGACATCTTCCTGCCCGACGACTACCCGCCGGAGTGGAACCACCGGCTCTACTCGGAGCAGTACCTCCTGGCCGCCTTCCTCCTCGGCGGCCACCGGGGCTACGAGGTCGCCCTCCCGGCGTGGTACGCCTCCCAGGACCCCTCGCTGGCCGGCGTCGTGGCCCCGCTCTTCGGGCGGCCGGGTCTCGAGGAGGTGGAACGCCACGGCAGCGCCTTCTGGCTCGAGTCGGTGGAGTGACCGGGGGCCGGGGCCGGCATGCGGGTAGGCCGCGGGCGCGTCCGCACCGCGGGCTCGGGGCTCCTGGTCGCGCTGGCCGCCGGGGTCGGCTGCTCGAGCCGCCTCGGCCTGCCCGAGCCCGGAAGCCAGGAGGGCGGCGCCATCGTCGACCTGTGGCGGGCCCTGCTCTTCACGGCCGTGGCCCTCGGCGGCCTGGTCGTGGTCCTGCTGGCCTGGTGCATCCTGCGCTACCGGAGCCGGGGCCACGCCGGCGACGCCGACGGGGACCTCCCGTTCCAGCGGCGGGGCAACGTCGCCCTGGAGGTCGTCTACACCCTGGTCCCGCTGGCCATCGTCATCGCCATCTTCGTCGTCAGCCTGCGCACCGACCCGGCCACCGCCGGCGACAGCGCCGGCGGGCGGGCCCTGGCCGTCGACGTCACCGCCTTCCGGTGGCAATGGCGCTTCGACTACCCCGCCGAAGGGGTGTCCATCGTCGGCGGGCCCGAGGACTCGCCCGACCTCGTCCTGCCCACCGGCCGCCCCGTCCGCCTGCGGGTGCGCAGCGCCGACGTGATCCACTCCTTCTTCGTCCCCGGGTTCCTGGGGAAGATGGACGTCGTCCCCGGCCTGGAGAACAGCTTCAACCTCCATCCGACCCGGCCCGGGCGGTACCAGGGTTACTGCGCCGAGTTCTGCGGCCTCGACCACGCCCGCATGACCTTCGACGTCCGGGTCGTCGCTCCCGACGAGTTCGAGCGCTGGGCGAGCCGGAGCCGGTCATGACCACCGTCGACGAACGGCCCCCGGTTCCGGCGGCCCACGACTCCCCGGCCGGCATCGTCGACTGGCTCACCACCACCGACCACAAGAAGATCGGCCTCCTCTACATCGGGACGGCCTTCGCCTTCTTCCTCCTGGGCGGGGCGCTGGCCACCCTGATGCGGGCCGAGCTGGCCGAGCCCGGGCTCCAGGTCGTGTCCACCCAGCGCTACAACGAGTTCTTCACCATGCACGGCAGCATCATGATGTTCCTCTTCGCCGTGCCCATGGCCGCCGGGCTGGCCAACTATCTCGTGCCCATCCAGGTCGGCGCCCCCGACATGGCCTTTCCCCGCCTGAACGCCCTGTCCTACTGGCTCTTCGCCGGCGGAGGCCTGGTCATGATCTCGGGGTTCCTCACCTCGGGGGGTGCGGCCGACTTCGGCTGGACGGCCTACGCCCCCCAGTCCAACGCCGTGTACTCCCCGGGCGTGGGCGGCGACCTGTGGATCACCGGCCTGATGCTGACCGGGGTGGCCAGCGTGCTGACCGCCGTGAACATCATCACCACCGTGATCGGCCTGCGGGCCCCGGGCATGACGCTGTTCCGGATGCCGATCTTCACCTGGAACATGGTGGCCACCAGCCTGCTCATCCTCCTGGCCTTCCCGGTGATCACCGGGGCGGTGGCCATGCTCTTCACCGACCGCCGCCTCGGCACCCACTTCTTCGAGGCGCCACCCGGTGTCCTGCCGGTGCTGTGGCAGCACCTGTTCTGGTTCTTCGGCCATCCCGAGGTCTACATCGTGGCCCTGCCCTACTTCGGGGTCGTCACCGAGGTCATCCCCGTCTTCTCCCGCAAGCCGGTCTTCGGGTACAAGGCGTTCGTCCTCTCCACGCTGGCCATCACCGCCTATTCGGTGACCACCTGGGGCCACCACATGTTCGCCACCTTCGCCGTGAACAACCCCTTCTTCTCGGGGACGACGCTGCTCATCGCCGTGCCCACCGGAGTGAAGATCTTCAGCTGGATCGCCACCATGTGGGGCGGGCGGCTCACCTTCGAGACGCCGATGCTCTTCGCTGTCGGCTTCGTGGTCGTGTTCCTGATCGGCGGGCTGACGGGTCCGATGCTGGCCGCCGTCCCCTTCGACGTCCACGTCCACGACACGTACTTCGTGGTCGCCCACATGCACTACGTGCTCTTCGGCAGCGCCGTCTTCGGCCTCTTCGCCGGGCTGTTCTTCTGGTATCCGAAGTTCACCGGCCGGCGGCTCCACGAGGGTCTGGGCAAGGCCCAGTTCTGGCTGATGTTCGCCGGGTTCAACCTCACCTTCTTTCCCCAGCACGTCCTCGGCCTGCGCGGGATGCCCCGGCGGGTCGTCGACTACCCGCCCGATCAGGGATTCGACACCCTCAACCTGGTCTCCAGCGCCGCCCACGGCCTCACCACCCTGGGGGTCCTCCTGTTCCTGGTCAACCTGGCCCGCTCCCGCCGCCGGGGCGCGCCCGCCGGCCCCGACCCCTGGGGTGGCAACT
>JBOGFE010000232.1:0-3712 GCA_050741935.1 Acidimicrobiia bacterium
ACGCCAGGCCGGCGTCCTGGCTGGGAGCCAGCCGGGGGGCGGGGACGGTGCGCAGGACCCGCTCGACGACCTCGTCGGCGCCGATCCCGTCGGCCAGGGCCTCGTAGGACAGGAACACCCGGTGGCGAAGGATGTCCCGGGCCACGTCGTAGACCTCCTGGGGCAGGACGTAGTCCCGGCCCCGCATGAGGGCCAGGGCCCGGGAGCCGGCCACCAGGGCCAGCGTGCCCCGGGGGCTGGCGCCGTGGGCGATCAGCGGCGTCAGCTCGGGCAGGCCGTGCTCGGCCGGGGCCCGGGTGGCGGCGGTGATGCGCACGGCGTAATCCACGATGGCGCCGTGGATGAAGATCTCGTCGGCCGCCTGCTGGAGACCGACCAGCTCCTCGGGGCCCAGGACGGTGTCGGCCAGCGGCGGGGAGACGCTCATGCGCCGGACGATCTCGGTCTCCTCCCGGGAGTTCGGGTAGTCGACCAGGACCTTCATCATGAACCGGTCCCGCTGGGCCTCGGGCAGGGGGTAGACCCCCTCGCTCTCGATGGGGTTCTGGGTGGCCAGCACCAGGAAGGGGGTGGGGACGGGGTAGGTGGTGCCGCCGATGGAGACGTGGCGCTCGGCCATGGCCTCGAGCAGGGCCGACTGCACCTTGGCCGGGGCCCGGTTGATCTCGTCGGCCAGGACGACGTTGGCGAAGATCGGCCCGAGCTCGGTGTCGAACCTCTCGCTCGACGGCCGGTAGATGCGGGTGCCGACCAGGTCGGCGGGCACCAGGTCGGGGGTGAACTGGATCCGGGCGAAGTGGCCGCCGATCACCTTGGCCACCGTCTCGGCGGCCAGGGTCTTGGCCAGGCCGGGGGGGCCCTCGAGCAGGCAGTGACCCCGGGACAGGAGGCACACGAAGAGCCGCTCGATCATGAGGTCCTGGCCGACGACGACCCGCTTGACCTCGAACATGGCGTGCTCGAGCACCTTGGCGGCCCGGTGGCCGGCCATGGCCGAGGGCGACTCGGCCGCCGGGGCGGCCTCGGCCCAGTTGCGGGCGTCCGGCGCCCCGGGGCGCGGGCTGTCCCCGAGATCGGAGCGTCTGGTGGTCATGCTGTCCTCCTTCAGAGGGTCCTGCGATCCGGTTTGGTCCCCGCCCCTGGGGGCGGCCTGGGACCATGATCGGGGCCGAACCTTGGAGGTTCCTGGGAGGACCTTGAGAACGACCTACGGACCGGCGCCGGGCCGTCCGCTCCCGCTCCGAACGCGCCCGGGGGTCAGCAGGCGGGGAGCGCTTCGGCCCGCTGGTCCAGCCAGTCCAGCAGGGCCACGTGCGTATCGGGGGCGCTGCGGTGGAGGAAGAGGCTGTGGCCGGCGCCCTCGATCACGTCCAGGGTCCGGTCGGGGCTCCCGGAGAACAGACCGAAGTCGGCCTCGGCGTTCTGCGACGGGAACATGTAGTCGTTCTCACCCACGAGCAGCAGCAACGGGGCCTCGATGGCGGCCAGCACCGCCCGGGACGGTTGGCTCATCATGGTGAGGATGACGCCCGACGGCGAGTGCTGGGACAGCGACGTGTCCTTCTTCACCACCGCCGGGTCCGCCGAGCGCGTGTCGTACATGTACTTCACCCGCCGCTCGGGGAGACCGCCGAAGTAGGTGTAGGGCGTGCCGATGGTCTGGGGCACGTCCCAGTTGGCGAAGTCACGCAGGAACTCGGCCGAGGGGAAGTGGGTCCAGCCCGTGGCCACCAGGACCGCGATCCCGGGGTCCCGGGCGGTGACCAGCTCGGCCACTTCGGTCCCGAGGCCGGCGCCCACCAGCCCCACCGCCGCGAACCCGGGGGCGGGATGGCCGTCGAAGGTCACGTAGTCGCCCGAGCGCATCCGGTCGACGACCTGGGAGGCGATGTCGGCATAGAGCGCCACGTGCATCCGGAACCCGTCACCCCCGTCGGTGCTGCCGTGCCCGGGAAGGTCGATGGTCACGGTGGGATAGCCGGCGGCGGCCAGGGCCCGGGCCGTCGAGTAGCGCTCGGGCTCGTAGGGCAGGTCCCACTGGTGGGAGGCGTAGGAGATGTCGTGGAGCAGCAGCAGCGCCGACGACGTGCACACCGGAGTCGACTTCGGCCGGTACAGGAAGCCCCAGACCTTGTCGCCCAGGTCCCGCGGGTCGAAGATGGCCGGGAACATGACCCGCTGGACGCTCACCGTGTCGGTGGAAGCGGGCTCGGCCAGGGGCGGGCCGAAGCCGCCGTCCTCGATGCCGGCGCTCGCTGTTGGCACCCAGGCCGCCGAAACGAGGAGGGCGCCCAGCACTCCCCGGAGCAGGCGGCCACGCCTCACTCGGCGCTGCCCCGGAAGACCGCCGGGTCACTGGCCGGCCATTCGCCCGGCCGGTAGCGGCGCCCGGGTTCGGTCTCGACGTAGGCGCCCTTCTTGTCGTTGAGCCTGGACGTCTTGTTGGGGTCCCAGTAGATCTCGCGGCCGTCCTGGATCGGGCTGTAGCGGCCGGGGGTGAAGCGCCACGTGCCGGCGGGGCCCGTCCCGCCCGGGTAGGCGTACATGCCGGCTTCGAAGCTGTCGGGCGTGAGGGCGGGCCCGGCCATCTGCACTCCGGCGGCGATCGTGTACAGCTGGTAGTAGAGGATGTCGACCAGCTCGATGGGCTCCTGGTCGGGGCGCACGGCCTTGAAGGCGAAGTAGCCGAAACTGCCCCGCTGGGGCTGGGGTGTCCCCAGGAAGCTGAGCCCGAAGGCCCGGGACCACTGGTCCTGCTGGTAGAGCTGGCCGGCGCCGTCGGTGTCGGTAAAGGCGGTTCCCGCCACCACCCACTCCGGTTCGTAGGACTGCTCCTGGGCCTTGGAGGTGAGGAACAGGGGGAAAGCCGGGTCGCAGCCGCACACGACCGTGGTGATCCCGGCGTCGCGCAGCTTGGCCACGACGCTGGCCGCCTGGTTGGACAGGGTGTTGATGTCGAGCTTGTAGGAGAGGCGGAGCTGGGGCGGGGCCCCGGCGTCGCGCATCGTCTTCTCGCCGGCGTCGGCGCACTGCCGGTACCAGGGGTTCTCGGGGACGATGAGCCCGATGGTGCGTTCCTTGCCCTTGAGGTCCCCGCCCGCGTGGGCCGCCGGCCGGCGGGCCACCCGCTTGATGATGTAGTCCGAGACGGCCTCGAGGACGAACGTGCAGTCGGGGCCGGCCGTCCAGGCGAAGGGCCGGCGCTCCGCATACCACTCGCGGGACATGACCGGGGCGCCGATGTTGGTGACCTGACGGCGGGACAGGGCATCGGCGTAGGGCGTGGTGATGGCGAACAGCTCGGCGAAGGGCTTGATCTCCTCGGCCGCCTTGACGGCGTCGGCCTCGGCCTCCTCCTGGCCCGCCCCCTGGAACTCGGCCAGGATGTCGCCCTTGCCGTCGAAGAAGGCCGGCTCCAGCTTCCGTCCGTAGAACTGGAACCGGCTGTTGAAGTACTCGACCAGCCCGGCGACGGTGCTCTTCAGCTCCTCCTTGTCGATGGCGAAGGTCTGCTGGGGTCCGTCCTCGGGACCGATGTTCAGCTCGGGGAAGTCGAACAGGCGCACGGAGACGAGGACCTTGTCGCCGGTGACGCCCCGGGCGGTGGCGCCCCCGTTGTCCCCCGAGAACAGGAAACAGGGCGGCGAGTACGGGTCGGTCGGGACCTGGCGGGGCCGGTTGGGGCAGGGCGCCACACCGGCCGCGGCCACCG
>JBOGFE010000233.1:0-4158 GCA_050741935.1 Acidimicrobiia bacterium
TCTGGTCGCCCTTGCCGTACTGGTAGCCCAGCACCCTTGCCGCGTCGCGCACCGCCGCCCGGGCCTTGATGGTGGAGAAGGTGATGATCTGGGCCACGTGGTCGGCGCCGTAGCGCTCGGCGGCGTAGCGGATCACCTCACCCCGGTAGCGCTCGTCGAAGTCCATGTCGATGTCGGGCATCTGCTTGCGGCCGGGGTTGAGGAACCGCTCGAAGAACAGGCCGTACTTGAGGGGGTCGATGTCGACGATGCGCAGGCAGTAGGCCACCGCGCACCCCGCCGCCGAGCCCCGCCCCGGCCCGACCCGGATGTTGCGCTCCCGGGCGTAGCGGATCAGGTCCCACACCACCAGGAAGTAGGCGGCGAAGCCCATGTCGGAGATGACCTTGAGCTCGTAGTCGATCCGGTCCCGGGCATCGGCGGGGATGGGGTCCCCGTAGCGCTGCCGGGCCCCGGCATCGGTCAGTTCCCGCAGGAAGGTCTCCTCGGTGTGGCCGGCGGGCACGGCGAAGGCGGGGAGGACGGCCTGGCCGAAGTCGATCTCCACGTCGGCCCGCTCCGCGATCCACAGCGTGTTGTCGCACGCCTCGGGCAGGTCGGCGAAGAGGGAGCGCATCTCGGCCGCCGGCTTGAGCCAGAACTCCTGGCCGTCGAACTTGAAGCGGTTGGGGTCGTCCTGGGCGGCGCCGGTCTGGACACAGAGCAGGGCGTCGTGGGATTCGGCGTCGTGACGGTGGACGTAGTGGCTGTCGTTGGTGGCCAGCAGGGGGGCGTCGAGGCGCCGGGCGATGTCGAGCAGGAGCGGGTTGACCCGGCGCTGGTCGGCGATGCCGTGATCCTGGAGCTCGACGAAGAACGAGTCCCGGCCCAGGATCTCCTGGAAGCGGCCGGCGGCGGCCAGCGCCCCCTCGGGGTCGTCCTTGAGCAGCAGCTGGCACACCAGCCCGCCCAGGCAGCCGCTGGTGGCGATGAGGCCCCGGCCGTGGCGCTCCAGGAGGTCGAAGTCGAGGCGGGGCTTGTAGAAGAACCCGTCGAGGTAGGCGGCAGAGGAGACCTTGATGAGGTTGCGGTAGCCCTCGCCGGTCTCGGCCAGCAGGGTGACGTGGTAGGTCTCGCGCTCCGAGCGCCGGGGCCGGTCGAAGCGGGAGCCGGCCTCGAAGTAGCCCTCCATCCCGATGATGGGCTTGACGCCCACCTCCCGGGCCGCCTTGTAGAAGTCCAGGACCCCGTACATGTTCCCGTGGTCGGTGATCCCCACCGCCGGCTGACCGTCGGCCACGGCGGCCGCCATGACATCGCCGATCCGGGCGGCCCCGTCGAGCATCGAGAACTCGGTGTGGAGGTGGAGGTGGACGAAGGAGGAGCTCATCGTTGGCGGGGGCACCCCGGGCCCGGGAAGTTTATCCACAGCCTGTGGACAACTTGGGGAAAATGACAGCGGTGTAACTAGAGCCGAGCGTAGGGCGCACTGCGGCGCGCTTCAAGCCCCATTACCCTCCGCGGATGACCTTCTGCTCCACCTGCGGGGCCCGGCTGCCGGCCCCTCCCCCGGTCACCTGCCCCACCTGTGGCGCGGAGCACTACCGCAACGCCAAACCGTGCGCCGGCGCCCTCGTCATGTCCGGCGGGAAGCTGCTCCTGATGCGGCGGGCCCATGAGCCGTGGCTCGACCACTGGGACATCCCGGGCGGGTTCTGCGAGGTCGACGAGCACCCCGCGGCCACCGCCGCCCGGGAGGTCCGGGAGGAGACCGGACTCGACGTGGTCATCACCGGATTCCTGGGCCTGTGGCTCGACGGCTACCCGGACCCGGCCCGGACCGGGCAGCCGGCCACCACCCTCAACGCCTACTACCACGCCGTGCCCGTCGACGGGGCCCCCGCCGGCGAGGCCGACCCGGCGGAGGTCACCGAGGTGGCCTGGTTCGAGCCCGACGCCCTGCCGGCGCCGATTGCCTTCCCCGCGCACGCGCTCCGGGTGCTCGAGGCCTGGCAGGACGCGGTCAGCGAGGGCCGCACGGCCGGCCCGCTCCCCGACCTCCCGGCGTCCTAGGCCCCCCGCTCCCGGGAGCGGCGCACGAGGTAGACGATGGCGGTGGCGCCGAGCACCGAGGCGATCAGGCCCGCATCGGCCCGCCCGCCGGAGAGCAGACGGACGACGATGCCGGCGCCGAACGAACCGCCGATGCCGACCAGGATGGTCTGGGGCATGGACATGGGATCCGGCCCGGGGAGGGCCAGACGGCCCAGGCCACCGATCATGGCCCCGAAGACAGCGCTGGCGATGACGAACCCGATGAAACCCACGCGACCTCCTTCAGCCCTGGCCGCGGCCGGCCACGAGGGGAACGAGCATCTCTTCGGCGGTCAGGCTGCCGTGCCCGGCCATGAGCCGGGTCTCCTTGGTGTGGGTGGGGTCGACGAAGGCGACCGAGCCCCGGGCGGCCAGGGTCACGTCGCCGATCCGGGGCAGCACCGGCCCCGACGGCGGTTCGGGCCCGAGCCAGCCCTCGTCCACCAGCCGGTCCCGGGTGAACACCCAGGCCCGGTCACCGCTGAGCTCACCGGCCGCTTCGGCCAGCGCCTCGGTGGCCCCGGGACGGGCGTGGAGGTAGCGGAACCGGGCGTCGCCGGCGTAGGCGCCCACCATCTTGGCCAGGGGCCCCAGCTCCACCCACTCCCGGAACTGGACCTGGCCGTGGTCGGAGGTCACCACCAGGGCCGCCGACGGGGGCAGAGCCCCCAGCAGGTCGCCCACCAGCCGGTCGGTGGCGGCCAGCTCGGCCGGGAAGAACCCGTTCTCCAGGCCGTATTCGTGGGCCACCTTGTCGACGCCGTCGTAGTAGGCGTAGACGAAGCGCTCGCCGCCGGCGACGAGGTGCCGGACGTGCTCCACCAGGGTGGCCGTGGTGCGCCAGCCGACGAACCGGGCGCCGTTCATGTGGACCTCGGTGAAGCCGGTGCGGGCGAACTCGCCCCGGGTGACGACGGGGACGTCCCGGCCCAGGAAGGCGGGAACGGTGGCCACCGTGTCGGGCGCCGGCGGCCGGCCCTCGGGCACGCGCCAGCGCAGCACGTCGAGCACCTGGCCCCCCACCCGCATCCGGTAGCCCATGATCCCGTGCCGGGCCGGGGGTACCCCGGTGGCGATGGAGGTGAGGGCGGCGGCGGTGGTGGAGGGCACCACCGTGGTGATCGGCCCCCCCTCCAGGGCGGACAGCACGGGGGGCTGGTGCTCCTCGATCGCCCGCCAGCCCACGCCGTCGAGGACGAGCAGGACGACCGCTTCGGCCCCCGCCAGGCACGACGGGAGCCAGCCGGCGGGTCGGGCCCCGAGCAGGGCGGGCACGACCCCGGCCACGGAGGCGCCCAGGTAGTCGGGGGAGATCGGCTCCATCAACCCGGGGAGGCTAACCCCTGCGCGGCGCGCGACCATGTTCGTCGTGAAGGTGTCGACCCGCGCCGACTACGCCGCCCGAGCGCTGCTGTCGATCGCCCTCCACGGCCACGACCGGCCCACGTCGGTGAAGGAGATCGCCGAGCGCACGGGCCTGCCCCAGCCCTACCTGGAGCAGATCCTCCTGGTGGTCAAAGGCGCCGGCCTGGCCCGGTCCAAGCGGGGGGTGGGGGGCGGCTACGTGCTGGCCCGGCCCCCCGAGGAGATCACCCTGGCCGACATCGTCTCCGCCTCCGACGGGCCCATCGCCACGTACTTCGAGTGCCATGACCACCGGGAAGGCCACTGCGCCCTCCAGGACGTGTGGGTGAAGGTCTCAGAGGAGATGCGGGCCCTGCTGGAGGGCTTCACCCTCGCCGACCTCGTGCAGCTCACCCTCACCGGCCACCCGGACGAGCGTCCAGTTCTGACAGAACCGCTGACAGTTCCGGCGGCAACGGATCGCTGAAGCTCAGCGGCTCGCCGCTGACCGGATGGGCGAAGGCCAGCGAGACGGCGTGCAGGAACGGACGGCCGGGCCGCAGCGGGGGACGGTCACCGCCGTAGGCGGCGTCACCCACCACCGGATGGCCGATGGCGGCGAGGTGCACCCGGATCTGATGGGTCCGGCCCGTCTCCAGGCGGCATTCGACCAGGGCGCACACCGGGTCGTCGTACTGATGGCGGACCTCGTAGCCGGTGCGGGCCTCCCGGCCCTCCTCC
>JBOGFE010000234.1:0-8364 GCA_050741935.1 Acidimicrobiia bacterium
CCCCAGGTGCCGGGCCCGGCTGTGCCCTGCCTCTCCCGCCGGCATGCGGCCCTGCCAGGACCGCAGCAGCCGCCCTCCGGGCCGGCGGAGCTCGTCGAGCAGGAACCGGGCGTTGCGCCGGGCGGCCTCGAGCCAGTCGTCGCGGTGGAGCACGGCCGCCGCCTCGGCCAGGGCGGAGGAGAACATGGCGTTCCACCCCGTGAGCACCTTGTCGTCGAGGCCGGGCCGGACCCGGCCCTCCCGGCGCTCGAAGAGCTTCACCCGGGCCCGCTCCACCGCCTCGGGGCGGGTGCTGCCCGCCTCCCGCACGTGGAGGATGTTCGTGCCTCCCTCGAAGTTGCCGGGCTCGGTGGCCCCCCAGTAGCGCACGACCTCGGGGAAATCCTCGCCTGCCACCTCGGCCAGCTCGGCCAGGGTCCAGACGTAGAACCGGCCCTCCTCGCCCTCGGAGTCGGCGTCCTCGGCCGAGGAGAAGCCGCCCTCGGGCTGGGCCAGGTCGCGCAGCACGTAGCCGGCGATCTCCTCCACGGTGCGCCGGAACCGGTCCTCGCCCGTCACCAGGTAGCCGTGCAGGTAGGCCCGGAGCAGCGTGGCCTGGTCGTAGAGCATCTTCTCGAAGTGGGGGACGAGCCAGAAGGCGTCCACCGAGTAGCGGTGGAAGCCGCCGCCCACCTGGTCGTACATCCCGCCGGCGGCCATGGCATCGAGGGTGGCCACCGTCATGTCCAGGGCGCCCGGGTGGCCGGTGCGGACGTGGAAGCGCAAGAGGAAGTCCAGCGTCATGGCCGGCGGGAACTTGGGGGCGCCGCCGAAGCCGGCGTGGCGGGTGTCGAACTGGCCCTCCAGGGCGCCCACCGCCCGCTCCAGGGTCTTCTCCTCCAGCCCGGCGGTGCCGGCCGCCCCGGTCAGGTCGCTGCCCCGGGCCAGGGCGGCGGTGAGCTTGTCGGCCTGGCCCAGGAGCTCGTCGCGCCGGTTGTGCCAGGCGTCGTCGACCGCCTCCAGGATGCGGGTGAACCCGGGTAGGCCGTGGCGGTCGCCCTTGGGGAAGTAGGTGCCCCCGTAGAAGGGCTGGCCGTCGGGGGTGAGGAACACGGTCATGGGCCATCCGCCCCGGCCCGTCATCGACTGGACGGCGGTCATGTAGACGGCGTCGACGTCGGGCCGCTCCTCCCGGTCCACCTTGATGTTGACGAACAGCCGGTTCATCACCTCGGCGGTGTCCGGGTCCTCGAAGGACTCGTGGGCCATCACGTGGCACCAGTGGCAGGCCGAGTAGCCCACCGACAGCATGATCGGCTTGTCCTCCGACCGGGCGCGGGCGAACGCCTCGTCGCCCCAGGGATACCAGTCGACCGGGTTGTCCTTGTGCTGGCGCAGATACGGGCTCGTTTCGTTGGCGAGGCGATTCACGAGGGCCTACCCTGCGTAGGTCGGAGGAGGGCGACATGTGCGCTCATTGGCGAGCCTTTCGCATAAACCGTTTTTATAAGCTGACGGGACTGTTCGCCGCCGCCCGCAGATTCCGCCCAGTTTCGCATGGACCCGTGGATGCCCTTCCCGGCCTGCCCGGCACCGTTGAGTCCATGAACAAGCGAGCTGCCACCCAACCCAAGAAATACTCCGTTCGGAGCACCAGAGCCCTTCCCGCCCCGGCCGAAACCACGGCCATGAACAAACTCACCGCCACCCAGAGTCCCGATCCCCGCCATGTCTACCTCTCGCAGTCCGATCTCCAGACCCGCTACGGCCGTGGCCGTACGTTCATCTCCCAGCTGGTGAACAGCCCTGGCTTCCCTAGGCCGATCGTGCCGGGCCGCTGGCGTTTTGACCGCATCCTCGCCTGGGAGGACGTCCAGGCTGCCGCTCACTTCGAGCCCGCACCGGCGCTGGAGGGGCCCGATGGCGGCCCCGCAAGCGGCGAACCGCTCCCCGAGGTCGACATCGACGCTCTCCTCGCTCCCCGCCGGTCCCAGAAGAAGGTGGCCTGATGGACACCACCGACGGCAAGAAGAAGAGGGCCCCTCGGAAGCCCCCGGTCATGCCCGGCCGCACCCGGGTAGGAGCCAACGGCCGCACCTGGCAGAACCGCCTCCTGGGCCCGCCTGCTCACCGGTACTACCGGGCGCAGATCAAGGACGAGACCAAGGGCACGTGGGTCATCGTGCAGATGCCTGCCGAGCACCGGGACCCGGACCCGACCATGGAGAAGATCAAGGCCGAGCTGTGGTTCAAGGAGATCGAGAAGGCCCTCGACCAACGCCGGGTCATCCCCGTCCGGCGAGGCCGGGCGATCCACACGATGACGGACCTGCTGGTGGAGCGCTACCTCGCCTGGCTGACCACCACGAACAAAGACCCGGACTACATCGTGAACCGCCGCAACCTGGTGACGAAATGGGTGCTGGCGGCGCCAGCTGAGCCGGGCACCGGCCGGACAACCGACGGTGAGATGTCGGTGGACGAGTGGGGCCCCTTTGACTCAGCCCGCTGGATCGACGCCGCCCGGGAAGGCGTGGGTCCGGCCCGGGTCGAGGACCTGGGCGTCGCCCTAGCCGGTATGCGTGACGCGGCCCAGCGTGAGCTGGGTGGAGTTCGCTGGATGGAGGTCGGCAAGAACCCGCTCGAAGGCGTGAAGTTCGCCAAGCGCTCCACCGAGAAGGGGACCTCCGTGATGTGGATCCCGCTCGAGCAGCGGCCCACTACCGCTCAAGTCGAGTCCCTGGAGGGTGAGGTCGACAGGGCTCCCGCGTGGCCGTGGCAGCCCGTCCAGGTTCGCATCGGCACACGCCACGGGCTCCGCTTGGCCGAGCAGATGGGCCTGCGGGGCGTCGATGTCGACTTCTCCCGCATGGTCCTGCGCGTGATCCAGACGGTTGGTTGGGCCCGGCCCAAGGAGGGGATCCCGTTGCGCATCAAACCTGTCAAAACCGTCGAGCGCCGTGAGGTGCCCATGCTGGGTAGCGTCGTCGAGCCGCTGCTCGTCCTGGTGCGGGCCTCCCTCGGCCTGCCGGCGGACGCCACGATCGAGGATGTGACGGCCGCTCAGACCCTTCGGCGGCAGGTGACCGACGCCCGGGACAAGATCACCTACGACAAGAAGCGTCGTCCGGTTGAGCCCGACGAAGGGTTCCTGTTTCTCGGCGGGACGGCCCGGCAGTCGCTGCGTAAGACAGCTGAAGGCTGGGAGCCCGATCCGTCGTCGCCCCTGGTGCCGGCCCCCCCATCGAAAGAGACCTACGGGAGCAAGTGGCGGCCCCAGCGCAAGGAGTCGACGTGGCCGGACCACCTCCCCTGGCGCAACGCCCGGCACCACACAGCCACCTGGTGGCCTGCGGTCCTCATCAACCCGAAGACCGGCCTGCCGTACGAGCCCGAGGTCTACTCCGCCTGGCTCGGCCACAGCCTCGCCACTTACCAGGCCCACTACGTGAAGGTCGGGGCTGATGACCTCGAATCGGCCGCTGCCCAGTTCGCCGACCTGTAGTCCAGGACCCGGGGGTAGAGGCTGGGTAGCGTACGGAGCCATGCCAGGAGACCGACGGTCCGCTAGCGAGCTGGGCCCAGTGCCATGGGCGGGTGTCCTCACCGAGCCGTTCGAGCTCGGGGCACTGAGGGCAGCCGACGACCCGCTCGGATTGCGCGCTGCGACCGGCCGGCTGGCGGGCTACTTGTTCTCGCCGATCACGAGCCGAACCACGAGCGTTCGTCAACTCGGGGTCTTCGCCCTGTGCGCAGCCGCCAGCCGGGCCCAGAACGGAATGGCCGTCAATCATCAGAGGTTCGTCGTCCTTGCCCGGCTGGTCACCATTGCGGGAACCCGCTCCCTGGAGGGCCGGGTCGGTGAGCTCGGCAGGGACGTTGCCCCGTTCACGTCCCTGCCCGGCCGGCAACGCGCACGACGCATCGCCACCCGAATCAGACGAGGTGAGGCGACGAAGTCAGATCTCGCAGAATGGATCCTCTCCGACGAGCTGGCCCAAGGCCTGTGGGGCCGTTACGCCACGCTGGCGACCCGCCTCGGTTTCCTCAAGGGCCAGCGCCTGACGGACGAAGGCGAGAAGCTGGCGGAGGCGACACGACGAAAAATCCTCCCGAACTTCACCGAGGACGGGCTCGCCTATATGGCCAGCCAGGACCCGCTGGGGGCGGAGCTGCTCCTGGAGGCCAAGTTCAGTACCGTGCTCCGGCGCGATGTCTGGCCGGTCACGGGAATGGAGCTCGCCGTTGTTCAGAAGGCCTTCTCGCAGCAACTTCGGGGTGACGTCGTGCTGGCGGTGCTTCGGTCCGTGGCCGGCGTGTCTCGGCGCTCCATTTTGCGGGTGATCGGCAGCGGGCCGACGGCCTCATCGCGCGGCGCAGACGGGCGATCCATGAGCGAGTTGACCCTGCTCGCCCGGCTGGGACAACGGGCCGTCGAAGAAGTCGAGCGTCCATGGCGGGAGCGCGTCATTGGCGGGGCCGTTTACGACATGCCGGCGGTCGAGCATCTGGCTCCGCTCTTCGACTGGTGCGTGAGCGAGGGCCTCGATGCAGGGACGCTGGCCGGGCAGCAGGTGACGTGGGCAGCCCTGGACATGCTCCACGAGCGCATCTTCCGGCGCCGCGGGCAGAAGCCTTGGACGCGGATGGAGGAGTGGGAGCTCGAAGTCCTCCCGCTGGAAGGCGGCCCGGTGGAACTGCGACTGAACGCGGTGAAGTCGCTTGCCGACGAGGGTCTCGGAAGCACCTCATGATCGCGTTCCGGTCGCCGGTTGAGATGTGCGTGCCCCCGCCCGGCCACAGCTTCGCCGGCGGAATCTGGCTCACGCACGACCTGGATTGGGAAGGACTCGCGCTGTACGTGCTGCCGGCTCTGGCCGGTAGCGGCGACCTGGACCCTCGGCGGAGAGCCCAGGCCGGGCGAGGTCTTGCCGCACCTCTGACTGTCGTAGCCCAACAGGGGCGGATCACGGGGCGGCCCGCCGGTGCCGCGTGGCAACTCCTCGTAGCGTCGGGTCCTCGTCGGATGCACGCCAAGCTCGCTGTCCTCACCTTCGTGAAGGGCAGCCGGACCGTGACGAGAGCGGCGGTCATGTCCGCCAACCTCACCGCCGGCGGGGTCGGGCGGAACGTCGAGGTCCTCGTCTCGGAAGAGGCGGTGGGGGGCGGTTCGCTGTATGGGGCCGTCCTGGCGGCGCTGGCCCGCCTGGGGGAAGGGGACATCGGCTCCGCCGCCGTTCCCTTGCAGCGGGCTGTCCGAGCTTTCCAGGCATCGGACGCCGCCCAGGATCCTCGCCTGGTCGACAGCTGGAGCCAGCCAATCCCCAGTCTCCTGAGACACCTCCCGGGAAGGGACACGGAAAGCGCCACCGAGCTCACGATCGTCGATCCGGGGTTCGCTACAGGGGCGGAGGCGGATCTCACGAGGGTCCTGCGCGAGGTGTTCTCCGCAGTCCGACAGGTACACCTGATCGTCCCGGAACATCCAGACGGCGGAGCGGCCTTCTCGCCGGCGCTCTGGAGCGGGCTCCGGCGAGCGTTCCCGGCGGTCAGGCACTCCGTCGTCCGTCCCGGGTTGGGTCAGCGACGCCTCCACGCCAAGGCCCTGCTTTGGTCAGGCCCTGGCGGGGGGCGTGCTCTCGTCGGGTCCGCCAACTTCACCGGACGGGGACTGCTGGGCAGGAACCTGGAGGCCTCAGCCCTCATCGACGCAGATGCAGAGACCTTGCTCGCCGGTCTTGCGCACCAGCCTGTGAAGGGCGCGCCGACGGGCCCCGCTGCTGCCGAAGACGAAGCTGACGGCTGGCCGCTCGTCACCGGGCACGCCGTTTGGATCGCCTCGGACCGGGCCAGGCGGACCCTGATCGTGGGGCTCACGTTGGCTGTCCATGGCCCCTGGCGGCTCAAACGCAGCGAATGGCATGTGCGCACCTTCGAGGGTCGGGTCGACGCGGCATGGCCTCCGGCCGTCCGAGAAGACGGCCGACTCCTTCTGTGCCGCGATCGGCCGACGGTGCTGGACGACAGCAACTGGGTCGTGGACCTGATCGACCTGGCGGCGAAGCGGGAGCTCACTGTCCCGGTTGAGGTCGAGGGTGTGCCAGAGGAGACTGGCGCGCACGACCGAGATCTCGAGGATCCGCTCCCGACCACACTCGCCAGGATCCTCCAGCAACTGGCCCCGACCTCTGGCGGCCCCGGGCAAGGACGACGAGGACGGACGGCCGATCAAGGGAGCGTCCTGGCCAAGCCGGACGATTCCCTGGTGCACGCCCTGGCCCGAGCTGCCCTCGACGCCCGCAGGGGGAAGAGCGGCTTTACCGTGGAGGACATCCGCCGTGACCTGCCCAGCATTGTCGGTCGACTCACACCGGGGGAGCGCTGGGCGCTCGACGTTCTTCTCGGCGGCGGCGAGGACGACGACATGGGCAGGCGGTTCGGCGCCATTGTGAAGGGGCTGCTGTGAAACTCCCGCCGGTCGGGCTGATCGAGGAGATTCTCCGAGAGTTTGCCGCGCAGCAAGGCGAGGACGCCCCCGACGCCGTCCAGGAGCAGGCTGAGGCCGTCATCGACATCGCTGGCCGCCTCGACCACGTCGGTTCAGTCCTCCTCCACGGCAACACCGGGGTCGGGAAAACAGTCCAAGCACTCGCCGTTGCCTACTTGCGCAGCGCTCTCACGAACCGGCCCGCCGTTGTCCTCGCTCCGAGCAAGACGATCCTCAAGGCTCGGTGGAGGCCCGACGCGATCCACCTCGAGCGTGCCCTTGAGGCCCTCCTGCGCCGGTCGCCACGCCGTGCCGACTTTGCCAAGCTCTGCGGTGTCGAGCGTCAGGAGGCCGTGGCCTTCGACACCGCCGGGGCCAACCGGCTGACAGGACGGCCCTTCGTGGTGCTCTCCACCAAGCGAATCTTCGGGAACGAACGCCTCGAGGCCAACGAGATGATCCGGCGCCGCAACTTCCTTGCCTGCGCGGAGCCGTGCTTGCTCGTCATCGACGAGGCCCACCACGGGACCTCGCCGAAGTCCGACACTGGCCGGGTCCTCCGCCATGTGCTCGAGCCTGTCCAGAGAGGCACGTGGCGTGTGCCCCTCCTGACCTTGTCGGCAACTCCCGTCCGCCAGCACAGCAACAACCTCACCGACATTCTCGAGCTCAACCTGGGAGAGCACGCCCCGGGCTTCGAGGCTGTCGAGGATTACCAGAAGGCGATCCACCAGCTGGTGTTCGCATGGTGGCGGACGGGGTCTGTGCCGCCCATTCCACCAACCCTCGGCCGGCTTCAGCAGAAGAGCCACGCCACGTTGAGAAAACACGTTGTGCGGCAACGTCCGAAGGGTTCGGACCCTGATCGTCCTGGCTGCGAGACGGTCACCGTCGCAGCCGATGCCCCTTGGCTGAGGGGCTACGGCATTGCGCGAGTGCTGCCAGCGCTCCTCCGGGAAGCAGAGCGCGGGCAGGAGGAACACGTCGATGAGGTTCTCCCCTGTGACTCATACCGCCGAATGCTGCTGTCGAGTTCAGCCGCCTTCTGGCACAGCGCCGTGGCCAGGACGCTGGCCCGGCGGACGTCAACCGCCGCCCAGGATCTCCTACGGACTCTCGAGTTGCTCCTTGGGCCACGGGAGCAGCGCACCCGGGTACAGGCGCTGCTCCATCGGAAGGTTCGCTGGACGGTCACCCGGGCCAAACAGGAAGCCACCACCCGGCAGGTGCTCATCTTCGTGGAGTACCTGGACACGGTGGACGACCTTCTCGTCGCGTTCGGGCGGCCCAAAGGTCTCAAGGTGGCGTCGGCGGCGCACGCCAGCGACGTTGATTCGTTCAGGGACGCCACGAAGGGAATGGTCCTCGTCGCGAGCCCGAGACACCAGGAAGGCCTCGATCTCGACTACCGCGGGCACCGCCGCGAGAGGTCCCGACTCCTCATCCACCACGATCTTCCATGGTCGGCCGTCGCCCTCCGCCAAAGGCACGGACGGCTTCAGCGGATCCGGAGGAACTTCCCCTCGATTGAGGCTGTGGCCCCAGTCATGTCCCTGCCTGACGACCAGCGCCTCTGGCAGACGGTCAATGCCCGCTGGGCAGTCATGGACGTCATGGGGGCGGACATCCTCGACCGCGAAGGCGTGCTGGCTGACGGCGCACCCGAGCCGTCAGCGCTTCCCTCCGAACTCGTGCCGTTGTTCCGCATGCTCCCGAGCTGACGACAACCGTCACGCCGTCGGCCCGGTCGGAACCTCGGGTCCGACCTGCTGGCCATGGCCCGCTTGCGCTGGACGGGATCGAGCTTCAGGTTCTCATCCAGAACCTCGAACCGTTCGTGGAGATCCATCTCGACTCCTCTCGGGCTGGAGCCGCTCCCTCCGTCCACAGGCGCTGCC